>JAYUSJ010000346.1:0-3733 GCA_043755735.1 Verrucomicrobiaceae bacterium
TCTCCCTCTTCCGCTTCCGCTTAATCTTCCTCAACGCCGAAGGAGGAAGATTAAGCGGAAGCGGAAGAGGAAGAAACCGCAGGGCTTGCTCCCGCGCCCCGCCGACATGCACTATCCACACCCATGCAATTCATCCGCGACATTCACTCCGCCTGCCACGCGGCGGGCCGCCCGGCGATTTCGTTCGAGTTTTTCCCGCCGAAGACCGACGAGGGCGACCGCAACCTCATGGAGAAGACGCTGCCGGCGCTGCTCGCGCTGAATCCAGATTATTGCTCCGTGACCTACGGGGCGGGTGGGAGCACACGCGACAAAACCATCGGCATCGTCGATCGCATCCAGCGCGAGCACGACCTCACGGCGATGATGCACCTGACGTGCGTGAACTCCACGCGCGCGCAACTCGGCGAGGTGCTCGCCGAGGCGCAGGCGCGCGGCATCACAAACATCCTCGCCCTGCGCGGCGACCCGCCCGGCGGCACCGGCGAATGGATCGCGACCGAGGGCGGCTTCCAGTATTCCAGCCAGCTCGTGCAGTTCATCCGCGAACTGGGCGGTTTCAGCATTGGCACGGCGGGCTTTCCCGAGGGACACATCGCGCAGACCGCCGGCAAGCTGGCCGACTGGGATTTCCTCGCGGCGAAAATCGAGGCCGGCGCGGACTTCGTCATCACGCAGCTCTTTTTCGACAACGAGGATTTCTACCGCTTCCACGATTACCTCGTGAAAAAACTCGGTCGTCCGCTGACGATCATCCCCGGCCTGCTGCCGATCGTCTCGGGGAAGCAGACGAAAAAATTCACCGAGTTGTGCGGTTCGCGCCTGCCCGAGCCTTTCGTCGCGCGGCTCGACGAGTTGGGCGACGACGACGCGGCGGTCATCGAATACGGGATCGAATACTGCACGCGGCAATGCGAGGAGCTGCTGAAGTTTGGCGTGCCCGGCCTGCACTTCTACTCCTTGAACAAGCCGCACTCGACCACCCAAGTCGTGCGCAATCTCGGCCTCGCCCGGTGAGCCTGCGCGTCTGGGCCTACGCGGGCTGCGACACCTGCCGGAAGGCGCAGAAGTTTCTCGCCGAGCGAAAGATCGCGCATGAGCTGATCGCCATCCGCGAACATCCGCCCGGCGTCGCCGAGCTGCGCGCCATGCTCGCGCACGTGGGCGGCGACCTGCGCCGACTTTTCAACACCAGCGGCCAGGACTACCGCGCGCTGAACATGAAGGAGCGTCTCCCGTCGCTCAGCACCGACGAAGCCCTCGCGCTGCTCGCCGCGAACGGCAACCTCGTGAAACGCCCGTTCGCCCTCGGCAAGGACCGTGGCACCACCGGCTTTAAGCCGGAGGAGTGGGAGCGGCTGTTCGGGTAGCGGTCAGCGATTTTCCATCCCGGTGACATTTCCAAACCAACCGTCATTATGAACGGAGTTTCGCTCCCTCTCACCACTCCACCGCCACGCTGCGGCGCTGCTGGAAGCGGTCGTTGTAAAAGAGCTGCCTCTTCGCGATGCCGAAGTCGAGGACGCGCTTGGTGCATTTCACGTCGAAGCAGCAGTATTCGACATCTGTCTCGGTCGCCGGCCGTCTCATCAATTGGCTTGGCGAAAGCGCGCTCGAAGCGTTCCATCTGGACGTGCTCCGCCCGCCGATCTTCTTACAGTTGAGCGATGTCCATGACCTGCTCCTTCTGCTCTGAACCCATTCCGGAGGTGGTGACGGAATGCCCCCATTGCGGGCGTCCCAGTCTGTTTCCAAACGTCATCGCAGCCGCAAAACCTGAAGAGGAGGCGGCTCTCACTGCGCGAGTTGTGCAGTCGCATGCCAAGGCAGATGCCCGAGGAACGACCGACAAAGTGACCGAGTTTGCCGCTGCTCTCGCGTCAGGGGAGGCAGTGCTCAACCGCTATTTCGGTGAACTCTTCCGACTCGCATGGTCCGACGACCAAATCTATTCCACCTACTACCAGCGGGTGAATGCGGGCATGCAGATTCCCGAGGGCGACTCATGGAATCGCCTGCGTGGCATCGCCGACTCGATTCTCTTCGGCGACAAAAACAAGGCCTCGATCCGCTTCGCCGCGCTCAGTCTGGATGGCATCGGCTTGGAGAAATATGGGGAGTGCTCCATGACACTGAAGACGCCAATGATCGCCCATCGTGCCTCTGTGTTTGAGGGAAACTCGGTCATCTTCATGGAGCGTCACGACGTTGGTGGCCGCGGCAATTTTGTGGTGCCTCCTGGCTTTCGCGCGCCGTGGGAGCGGTTTGTTGACCTCTGCCTGGCCAAGCTCACCGAAAAGCTCCTCCCCGATACTCCCTCCGCTGCATTCCCGGGCATCCTTCTCGTTTCGGGTTCCACTCCGGGCGATGATGAATTTGTGGAAGTGCATATTTGGGGCTCGCTCACCATGTGTTCATTCCGGCGTGTGGTGGTGCGCCAATGGAACACGGCCAACGCCCCGGTTGATTTCACTGCACTTGGGGCTCGACTCTCCCAAGCTGGCGTGGAATTTGTTACACCTTAAGTCGTGAACGCTATCCTTTCAGCCGAACGGGGCATCGCCCTGCTTCTCGATAAAGATGAACTCGTCGCCACGGTGACGACTGATTCGCGCACCGAGAGGAAGGCTTCATGGGAGTTCGTCGCCACCTGGCTGCGAGGGATCGAGGATCCTCTATTTGTCGAGGATACGGATGCTGAATCTGTCCAACGCAAGCTGCGCGCTGCGGTCGATGCAGAACGTGCCTTCCGCTTGTTCCTTCCGCTTTTCGATCTCTCAATGGCCTCGGGTATCCGGGAATCTGTGGGTGAAGAAATTGAGCGTCTCTTCCATCAGCGACCTCTGCTTAGGAACATCACAGCAGCGCGCTTTTATGGCGACCCGTTCCCGTGCATCGAACGTCTCAATTCGGCTTTGGCGCTGGCCGCGGATCGACCATGGCCCCTGCTTCACAAGCTCTTGTCGGACCTCGCGGAGCGCCAGTCCCTTATCCGGTCGGTATGCCTGGCTTGGTCAGAACTTTCACCCGACAAGTTCTCAAACGCTCTCGCGCCTGGGGAGTTTCGTGAGTTGTTCATCCGGCTTGGTCTTTTTTACCGATTGGTGGACACGCTGGTCGCTCAAGACTCACTCGTCTCATTCATTGAAATTGAAGCGGAAAATCGCCGCTTGGCACACGTTCCGGATCGATATTTTGTCCTTCGGCAATGGCTTGATCCGTTTTTGCGGGAGGCAGTAAACGAGCAGTATCAAAATGCGCTTGCAGAGACGCGGGCGGAGGTGGACCAAAGGAAAGCTTCGATCCTTGACCAAGTAAGGCATGGCAATCTCGTAACCGCGGAAACTGAAGCGCGCGAGTTGATCACGTTCCAGCTCGCTCGTGGATCAAAGAGGTATCCCGCGATGTCTCTATGCGATTTGGCGATTAGAGCAAAAGAGAGAGGCGCATACCGCGCCCAGGAACTTTTCGCACGCATCGCCACGGAAACTAATCCGGATGATCCGCAATGTTGGGCACAGTTCGCCGACGCGCAGAAGGAATGTGGAATACCTCTTAAGGCATTGGCTATCTACGAACGATTGAATCACGAACATCCGGAGAATGCTGTTGCAAAGAGAGGACGGGCGGAAGTACTGCGCGATCTAAATCGACTACCCGAGGCACTCGCCGCGTACGATGCGATAATTGAAATGGACTCAGAGGATGTGATCGCAAAGTGCGGAAGGGCGGA
>JAYUSJ010000347.1:0-11689 GCA_043755735.1 Verrucomicrobiaceae bacterium
TTTTCAGCCCCCGCGCCAGCGTTAATTGTTCCCCACTGAATCCGGCTCCAGTTCATCAACGCCGTTCTCTGTTGCCCACACAGAACAGCGGGGAGCCAATAATATGCGCCATCGGTGGACTTAACTGCAACGAAGTATTGCCCCTGATTGATTACTCTGCCATACGGGATAACCCTAAGATAGTTTGCGGATACAGTGATATAACAGCGCTTCTTCTCGCGATCTACTCAAAGAGTGATATAATAACTTTTCATGGTCCAACTCTTCTTCCTCAGTGGGGTGAGTATCCAGATATATTTTCCGATACAGCAGTGTCTTTTGCAAATATCGTTTCACCTTTCAGCTCCCCAATTCAGTTAAGTGCTTTTAATTGGCATGCTTCGGAATTTACCGACTGGAGTGAAGGGGAGGCGCATCCTATCAAACGAAAGCAATTTCCCTCCACAGGTTGGAAGGCCGTGAGGTTAGGGAAATGCAGGGGGCATCTTTTTGGAGGAAACATTGATACAATAAATTGCTTATTGGGCACTCCCTATTTTCGAATGCCGGAGCATCCGCTAATTTTTTTGGAGGCGTTTGGGATGCCGCGACGAGGACTGGCAAGAGCACTCGAACATTTGGTTCAATCGCAGTTTTTTGAGTCTGCCAGAGGGTTGATTTTCGGCAGGTTCAATTTCGATAGTGATTTAGAGCTAAGATATGGGGATTCAGAAATGTTTACGGAGCAATGGTTTGATGACCTACTGCTTGAAAAATTGGCAGCCTACGATTTCCCTATTCTCAGTTCGGTTGACATTGGACACACTGACCCAATGCACACGCTGCCAATTGGTGTTTATACTGAAATGATTTCGGATAGACTGCCCTCGATCACAATACTGGAGTCTCCGGTATCTGCTGATTATCGCCACAGAGCATAATTATTTCTGGTATAATTCTGTTTGGAACAAGCCGCGCATGTCGCGCGGCCACCATAGAACCTTCACAGGAGGAAAAATGCCATGGCCACATTCGTGGACTTCAAGGCGGTAAAGGCTGCCGTCTCATTACTCCAGGTGCTCGAACGTTACGGCGTTGCCGCTTCGTTCAAACGCTCTGGAGACAGCCTTAGCGGGCCTTGCCCGATTCATAATGGACAGAACCCGACGCAATTCCGCGTCTCGCTCGATAAGAACTGCTGGAACTGTTTCGGCACCTGCAAGGGTGGCGGGAATGTTCTGGATTTCGTCGCCCGGAAAGAGGGTGTCGGACTTCGCGATGCGGCGTTGCTGCTTTGCGAGTGGTTTAATGTGCCGATGGGCAATTCGCCCGCCGTGCAGTCGAACAACCCGAAGCGCGAACCCGGTGCGCAGAAACCGAAATCGCCGCCCGACAGGGAGCGACCGGAACGTGCGCCGAAGCCAAAAGCTGACGCGCCGCCGGACGACGCCGACCAGCCAAACAAGCCGCTCGGTTTTGCCCTGCAACATCTCGATACGGCATATCCGTATCTCGTTTCGCCTGAAGGTCGCGGGCTGAGCCGAGAGTGCATCGCGCATTTCGGCCTCGGGTTTTGCGACAAAGGCAGCATGTCGGGACGCATCGTCATCCCGATTCACAATGCCGAAAGTCAGCTCGTCGCTTACGCGGGGCGCTGGCCCGGCACGCCGCCGGATTCCGAAACGCCGCGCTACAAATTGCCGCCCGGCTTTCGCAAAGCACGCGAGCTTTTTAATGCTCACCGTGCGTTTGCAGTGACGGATAAGCCGCTGGTGATTGTCGAGGGATTCTTCGACTGCATCGCGCTTTGGCAACACGGCATCCGTCGTGTGGTGGCGCTCATGGGCACTTCGCTCTCAGCGCATCAAGAGGAGTTGATCGCTCGCGTGGTAAAGCCCACGAGTCGCATCATCCTCATGCTCGATGAGGACAACGCAGGCCGCGAAGCACGGGTGCAAATCGCCCACCGTCTCGCGCAGCATTGCTACGTGAAAATCCACCGTTTTGAGCGCGAAGGCGCACAGCCCGATTCTCTCACAGCGGAGGAAGCAACCGCTTTGCTCGAATGATGCAGCTCGACCTCTTCGCATGGAAACCGAAGACGAAACGAAAACGGAAGCAGCGCGGAGCGTGCGAATGGAAAATCGTCGCCTTGCGCGAAACTGCACCGGACAAGCCCGATTGCCTGCGCCCAGATGATGCCGTCGCCTACTGGCGCACGCACATAGCGAACGCTCCATACTTCAATGCCGAAGTGGAATGTTTCGTCGTGCTGCTGCTCAACACGCGCAAGCGCATCCGAGGGCATCACATCGTGAGCATCGGTTCGCTCAATGAGACTGTCGCCCATCCGCGCGAGGTATTCCGCGCAGCGGTCATCGGCGCAGCATACGCGGTCGTGCTCATGCACAATCACCCAAGCGGCGACCCGAGCCCATCCGACGCCGACATCCGCTCGACTCACCGTCTGGTGGAAGCCGGCAAGACGCTTCAAATCGAAGTTTGCGACCACATCATCGTCGGCAACCCGGCGCATCTCTCCCTCCGAGAAGCGGGCATCATCCATTGACCCGCGAGAAACAAGACCCCGTCCAGCGAATGCTGAGCGGGGTTTTTTTCATAGATTCGCAGATGAACCCGTGTCATGTAACATAAATATTTAAAAACTTCTCAAGTAACTGACAGGCAAGTGTTTGCGTCTTGATATCAGCGCGGACAAAGGTCCACGAAACCCCGAAAAACGCCCTAAAATCCGGCATTTTTGTCATTTTTTTTGCCCTTTTTACCAGTCAGTTTGCGGGTCTGAGTCCACCTACAAAGTCTTTGCCATGTCCGCCACAACCCAGCTCGGGGTGTATTTTGTGCAATTGGTCACTTCAAATCCGTTTCTGTCCAGCAGACGCGCGACGTTTTCACAGTGCTCTTCATCCCCGGTAATCTGTCCTGCAACAGTCTTGAAACCCCCTTCAGTGGCTTGCTTCAAACCGGCAGCGATCAATGCGCCGCCAACGCCGTGGTTCCGCACTGACGGGGCGCAAAACAAATTGTCGAAATAGGCTTCTCCCAACGAGGCACGACCCTCCCAGTCGATGTATAAAAACCCAAGAATGGCGTTGTCGACCGTGAAAACGAGAGTCTCGTGCGCATCGTCAATCTTGTGGTTCAGTCCTTGGTACGCCGAAATTCGATTGTAGCCACCATCGAAGTAGTTCTGAAAATTCAAATCGATGAGTTCGTCCAGGTCTTCAGCAGTGGCGCTTCTCAGGGTGACGTTCTGCTGAGTTATCGTCACTTGCTGCCAGTATTTTTCGCGCCGACTCACCTTCTCCCGATCCAGTTTGTAGTCTGCGTAATTTTGCTCAAAAAAAGTGGGGCCTGTGCGGGCATCTCCAAAATCCTGAATCCACCCGCTGTAAAACAGATCCCCGTCGGAGTATTTGATGTCAACCCGCTTGAACCGCATGTAACCGACTTCATTCCCTCGGATTTCATGCGTGACTACTCTTTCGGTTTCTTTGCTCATACTTGGTGTTTGTTGTTTTCGTGCGGAGCGGATTGCCATGATTGTTACGTCGTGGCACGCAGAAAAGTGACGGTCATGAAAACGAGCACCTGCCGCGCAAAGGCGTCCAGCAATGCCTCTTGCCATACTTTCTTGGTAAATTTGGCTTTAGGACCTTTGCGACCGGTTCAGCCAAGCGCGCGCGAATGCGCTGCCGGAATTCTTCCTCCGTCACATCGCGCGCGAAGGCGTCGGGCGTCAGAAGAATGCCGCCCGGAGCGGCGTTGCGCCGGGAATCCCCCGTTTTATGGATAAGGATCTGTCGCCGCTACCGTCGTTGCGACTACCGGTGGCAAATCCATGATTTCGCCAAGTCGATGGTTGGTCAATTCCGCCATTCTTGCCTCGTCCGCGTGCCAAAGTGCGATCATTCGTTGCGTGAATTCGAAAGGATTAATACAAATGTATGTGTGGCCGCCATTCACCCACTTTTTTGGCACGGCCCCGAAGCTGCCGTCAATTTGCCACCTGTAACTTATCGGATAGCCCGGCTTGACGGTTTTGTCAGGCAGGTGCTTCGTCAGCACCTGACGTTTTGGACTTCCTTGGTGCTGCATGCCGTTGCGATATATGTTCCAGAAATCGTCGAAAAAATCAGGATGCACATTAAAGTGGGTAGCCGCTAGATTCATGAAGGTTTTATCCAAGTGACTATCGGGCTGGCCACCGAGGGAGCGAAAATACCGCTCGCACAAAAAGAAGCCAATGGACATCACGACGAACGCCCCGTCACCGTTACCTAGTTTCCTTTCGAGAACCTCAACAGGAGCCGTGAACCAGCGGTCAAATCTTTCACGAGGTGTTGGCGGCGTCGTTGCCTTCCGGGACCGGAGAAAAATTCTGGCGAGCAAGCGTCTAATCTTCGAAAACATGGAAGAACACTCACAGGCTGGTGCTCATCTGACAATCTCGCAAGCTGCTTGAGGCCACAAATAGACGGGGCCAACTAGTCTTCTTTTGGCGTGCGCGACGGGGGTAATTCCGAGATGAACTGGACCGCCGCATCGCGCATCTCTTCCTCGTGCTGGTCGCGGAGCTTTTCGTAAATCCAGTTAAAGACCATGGGACTTTTCGAACGATTTTCGAAAAGAACGTCCTGAATCTGCCGCGCTGTGGCGCTCAGTTCTTGTTCGGACAGTTCCTCGCGCGCCATGCGCTTCCAGACTCCATTCACAAACGTCTGTGATTTGACAAGGGAGTCGGACGCGTCCTTTTGACGGCGATACTCGCGAAAGGCCCAAAGAACAGCGGGCGCGATTGGCGCGTAGGCAACCATAACGAAAGCTTGGAGGGATTGAGCACGGCAGATTCCTGCAATGCTGACTGCAAGGATGGCGGCTAGGGCGATGCCGAGGAGCCAAAAACCGTAGAGACGGCGCTGGCTTGAATCCCACCGAAAGCACGAGCGCTGGCAAATTGTGCGAGCCGAGGAAAGGGGCAACTCTGCAATAGATGCCGGATACCAGTCGCGCAGTTTTCCATCGCCTTTCAAGGTCAAGAACCTGGCTGCGGCACGACGGACATCTTCAGGTTCGAGCGGCTTGCCTGCTTTCAATTCGTTCCAAGGAATTCCAAATAGGCTGCAATCCAATTGTTCTTGGGCCAGCGCGCCGTATTTTCGGTAGTGGCCTTGAATTCGGTCAATCACGGCTACATCGAACAATGCAATCGCGATACTAGAAAACGTCGCCCAGATTTTAAAATCCGGTGACAGCAGGGTTGCAACGGCGAGGACTACCGAAAGCCCAACAGTGAAACATATCTGAACAGCTAAAGCGCGTTTGCCCAGAGCATAGAAGCGGCTGGAGGCCGCCAGCAGCTCGATGCTTTTGGGTTCGTTTTGTTGCTTGGGAATCCGGTTATTTGTCATGATTTTAGTACCTATGAGAGAGGAAACATTGGACCGAAAACCTCGTTTCGCCATGTTGAGAGTGCATCGCCACACCTGTTCTGATTCTCAAGCATGATGGCCTTGTCGATGGAGGCGCAGATTTTTTTCAAAGTGACGCGGGCGGCGCTGACCTTGGCGGGCGTCATTTGCTCGGACACATTTGACCCCAGTTTTGCAGGGTCCGGCCATACGTTGCCGATTTGCTCTTCCATACTTTTGAAGAAGCCTTTGATCTCGTACTTGTAGCTCCCGGAGAACGGCGGACAAAATAATTGCAGCGCCATGACTTCAACGAGGAACGAGGGGTCGACGGGCTTGCCGTGGTTCGCGTTACACTTTTTGGCCATTTTTACGAGCGTCACCCACCTGCCATCCATCGCCTTGTTCGCCTTCGTGGCGAGTTCCGCGTGAATTTCAGGATCGGTTTTCATCCAGCCGTCCGGGTGGTAAGTATCGGGAATTTTGTAGGCTTTGCCTTCCTCGAAGGCTGGAACCACATCGATGCTGAACACGCCGTCTTCGTCGCCCTCTTTCGGGTCGCCGAATTTCACGGTGACGCACTTGTCCCAAATGCGCACATTGACTTCGCCGTATTCTTTCTTCAGTTCCGCGCCGAAAGCTTGGAGGAGCACGCTGGAAGGCTTTTTCAGAAACTCATTGGCCTTGTCGGCATTTAGAACGCAAAAAAGGTCAACGTCTTTGAGTGGCTTGATTTTCGTCCATCGCTTGTAGGACCCGGTTATAATGACGCGGTCGAGATGGAAGGCGTCCTGCAATACGGCCTTGACGCGCTCCCGGCGCGAGATGGCGTCATTTTCTTCCCGTTGCCCTGGCTCCAGCCGGGATTTGAATTTGTCGAATGCTTCAGAAACAGAGATCACGATGCTTTCCTCCAGAATGATGTTGAACTTGCGAGTGAACCAGCGCCGATAGTGGTGCCGACGCTGTGTTGAGTGAAACCTGCCGTCGAGCGATAGGCTTGGTCTCCCCAGCCTGACACTGTGGGACTGCCCGGTGCCAACTGCATAAGGAATTCGTATTTGCAGGTTGATGCAATGGCTCCGGCCTTGGCGATGGCGTATCGGATGGCGTCTGGGTCGGTCCACAACGATCCCGTGTCGCCGGTGCTATAAGAGTAATCCACGTCAATGTCCCAGCGGACGACAAGCGCTCCGGTGGTTGGGTTGTAGACTTCCATCGTGACCTTTTGGAGATGCTTTGACCCGAGCCACGTATGGAGGGCGCGCTCCACGCCGGACCAATCGTTCAGGATTTTGTCCAAGCTCAGGCCCGACAGGCGCACAATGTCCTTTAAAGACCGGAGCATTTCTCCGGTCACAAAAGTAACACTGTAGGTGTAGGTGTTTACTGTTACGTGCGTGCTCATAGTTTCTTAAATGCCTCCCAATCCACTCCTGCCGCTTCTGTGTTTGCGGCTGCTTTTTTGTCGTCTGTCGCCTGATCCTCGTCCGATAGACCTTCGTCAATGTCGTAAACGGAGAATTTGGAGGATTTTGATTTCACCAATTTGCCGATCTCCTTGAATTCCTCGGGAGAGCAAGGGATGTAGGCGTGCCAGTCGCTGGCCACGGGATCCCAACTCAAAGCGTCTTCGTTCTTCCCTTCCCCGGCGATGGCGTCCTGTCCGTAAATGCAGTAGACCTTCAGGCGCGGTCCTTTGTTTTTCACCACGAGGGGATGCGACTTGAACAGCTCGTCATTGAGAAGGGCGCTTGCGATGCCGGAAACCTTTCCGAATTCAGCAGTGGCGGGTGCCTGTCCCTTGCAGACGAGCTTGGTGATGGCCTCCCAGGTGGCGGAAGACAGGCGGGCGGGTGAAGCTAAAACTCGGCGTGCGACGGTGCTCATTTTGATTTTTTCTTGTGGTGGTGGAGGACTGTTTTGAGGTCTTCGAGCGTGAGCTTGTTCGGGTCCATCGCGGTCTCTTTGCTTGAGGCGCACGCCTCAAGGACCGCTTTGCGAATTTGCCGCCCGTCGAGACCGACGGCTTCTTTTGCCACTTCCTTGAAGCCGTGGGCGTCCGCCAGCGCAGCTAATTTCCTCCACTTCTTCCCCATCACTTCCAATGTATCTTTCAGGATGGCGGCGCACGCTTCGGCGTTCGGTCTATCAATGTGAAGAATCAGGTCCGCGCGGGATAGAAAGGCATCATCCACGGCTTTTTCGAAATTGCTGGTCGCAATAAAAAGCAGGTCGGGGAATTTCGCTGCAAGATGGTCGAGGCTGGCGAGGACGGCATCCGTGGTGCGATGCACGTCGATGGGGTTCGCATCGAGGCTCAGTTTCTGCCGGTCAACCGCCATCGTTTCGACCTCGTCCAGAAGGACGATGAGTGGACCATGGGAAGCATGCTCGGCAATTGTGCCATTCAAAAATTCATGCATTTCCCGCTGCGTGCGTCCCAGCGAAGAACTTGTGAGGCCGTGTGGCTCTACCTCAATAAATTTGGTGTTCCGCCCTTTCATCATTGCCGCTGCCACCGAGGCCGCCGCTTTGGCGAGGGTGGTCTTGCCGGTGCCCGGCGGCCCCGCAAGCAGTATCAAGCCGTGGATGGGAAGCGCACCGCGTTCAACTTCACGCCGAACAGTGAATTCGAGGAGAATCTGCGCAATCAGTTTTTCCTTCACTTGGTTGGGCACGATTATCCGGTCCCAGAGGGCATCGAAGTCCGGGTTCGGCAGTTTGCAGTGCTGTAGTATTCCGCGTTGGTCGCTCATTGGGCTGTTTTCTTTCTCAAGTGGTTCTTGCTTTCGGCACGGCCTGTATGGTATCTATATACGAAGTCGTAGTGGGCGCGGCCAAAAAAAGACCGCTCTTTGAAGGCGTTAAGCCGAACTATACGACTCCGTATACAGAAAGTCAACACCCGATGTCGAAAATTTTTGCCGAGCGCCTGAAAACAATCCGTGAAGTCCGTGGCCTGAGTCAGTCTGACTTGGCCAAAAAATCTGGGCTTCAGGCCGCAGCAATTTCTCATTTTGAGACGGCGGCTCGCTCTCCCTCTTTTGACAATTTGCGGAGGTTGTCCGACGCGCTGTCCGTGACGACAGACTACCTGATGGGGCGCGTTGACGAATTTGAGATGGCTGGTCCGCAAGCTGATAGTCTTTTTCGTGACATTGCGAGGCTGACAGAGGATGATATTAAGGCAATGCAGATGATGACAGATGCGCTTTTAAAACGAAAAGGAACTGATGCATGATCTCCAACTTACGTCACCGCGAAATCACGCTCTGTGCCCTGAGTTGTATTGAGGATGCGGGCATTACGTCCCTTCCCGTCAACCCTCAGATTATCGCCTCGAAGGCCAACATAGGTGTTATGCCGTGGAAGCCCACGAAGCTGGGAATTTCAGGCTTTCTGGTGAGGAGGGGGAAGGAATTCGGCATCGGCTACTCGACTGCAATCGGCAACAAGGGCTTTGAGAATTTCACGGTCGGGCATGAGCTGGGACACTATTTTTTAGACGGTCATCCAGAGGCCATCTTTGCTTCCGGGGATATGCACTATTCGGCGAGTGGATTTGTATCCAACGACAAGCATGAGCGCGAAGCTGACGCTTTTGCGGCGGAACTTTTGATGCCGGAGAAATTCTTTCGCGACGCGCTGAATAAAAGCGGTAGCGGCTTTGTGGCTATCCAGAAACTTGCAGAACTTGGCCAAACGTCGTTGGTGGCAACTGGTATCCGCTTCGCCAAGGTCACGGGCGACCCGGTGGCTGTGATGCTCAGCAGCGGAGACAAACTAGAGTGGTGCTTCCTTTCAAAAGAGCTCACCCAATGCCGTGGGGTTTTCAATCTAGGCAAGGGTGCAGCGCTGCCGCGCAACGGCGCTACGGCCCGATTTAACCGGGATGTCTCAAGAGTAGAACGCGCCGAAAAATTGGAAACGCACTGCTCCTTGAAGGACTGGTTCGATGATGCGCCGGATATCGAGTTTCAAGAAGACGTGGTAGGTCTCGGCCACTATGGGAAGACGCTGACTGTCCTCTTTACTGAGGATGCTCTAAGCGATGAGGACGAGGCTGACGAGGAAGAGGATGATGCCGCAGGCAGTCTGCCGTCGTCGCGCTGGCGCTCCAACGACAGGGACCGCAATCGCTTTTAATCAGGCACTACGCGGCCAACAGCGCTGACTGCCACGCCTTCTTGGTGAACTTCGCATTCCGCACCTGCGCCTCCCATCCGCTGCACCGCCGCGCCGGGAATTCGCATTCGCCATTTCCCGGATGCTTCCATTGAATCCATAATGTGGCCAAGTCAGGTTAGATTTTCCGATTGAATCGGATTCCGCATTTCAATAGATGCACCCCCATTCCCTATGAGTCCGATTAAACAAAACATTCGCCGCAAAGCGGAACTTTTCGGCGCGATTTGCGGCATCGCTGGTGGTGTGCTGGCAGTGAGAAGCGGAAATGCTTCGATAGCACTTTCGACGATTGCAGCTTCAATTCTTGCGGGTGCTTTCGGAAATCTTTTTGCCGACGTGGACGATGATCCTGGACTTCGTCCGCGTGCGGGGATTCGCGCAGGAGTAATTGCGTCGCTGGTCGCTGGAGCGACTGCTGTTGCGTGCTTCACTTTGAAGGCAGGCGGTTTCGCAATAGTGAAGATTATTCCTGCTTTGCTCGCAATTCCGCCGGGAGTGTTTTTTGGACTACTGGGTTCGCTGATTGTTTCGATGCTTCAAAACCCGCAAGTGCGTCCGATAGGACAATGGGAGCCGAAGCAGACGACGCGACCGAGCGCACTTCTTGTGGTCATTTTGTTTTTGTCGGCGATTGGCTACGCATCGCCTTTCATCGCGGCGCAATTCCCTGCTCGGAAAGTTCCCGTGGTTGAGTTGTCGCCGACCCCAACGATTCGGCCAACGCCGACGCCGGAACCGCGTCCAATCATTGCTCCGCCAACGCCGTGGAGATACGAGGCTCCGGCGAACTTTGCCGATGCGCGTCCGAGTCAATTGAGAGTTCAGCGCGAGGTTTCGCTCGGTCGGTTTGATTCTCCGTTGCGGTTCTTGTTCTTGGACGACAATCGACGACTCGCGTTTGTGCGGCCTGACTCTTCCATCGTCAGCATCTTGCTGAATGAGCCGGATACGCGCGTCGTGTTCCCCGTTCCCGAATCGCCGGAGCGGTTCGCGTTTTCGCGGGATTTCAAGAAGGTGTTTTGCATCGGGAATCGCGGAGGACTTTTTGTAAGCACTGTGGATGGTGCGGTTCGTCTGCCGATTCCCTCCGCTGTTCCTGCCGGAACGATAGTTTGGGACTCCGAGACGCACGTTTTCATTGGCTCACAGCGGCTTGACCTTGAAACGCTCCGCCTTCTTCCGAGTCAGGAAACCACATCGAGCCCGCCTTTGTTTCATCCGAATATCCGCCTTCGGCAGACCAATCGGATTATGTCTGCCGAAGAACAATCGCTACGTGGCGAACGGCTATTTTTCTATCGCGACGAAAAGCGCGACTATTCGGGAGTTGCGAGTTTTCGCGGCGAGTCGCCGTTTCTCTCCGCCGATGCGACGAAGTTCTTTTTCGTTCGGGATGGCGAACTGTTCGTCCGCTACCTCGAAACCGGCCCATCGCGTGAAATGAAATTCACTGCGACAATGCCCGAGGCACCGCCCGCCGCGATCACCGACGCACTCAATGCGCGAGCATTGGTTGTCATGCTTTGTCCGCCCATCATCAATCCCCTCAACCGCAAAACTGTCGGCGCTGATCTCTCTCGAATCAAAGCACTCATCGGTATCGAATCATGGACAGGCACAGCGGCGACGATGTGGTTGAAAGAAGACTATGACGAAATTCCCGACGCCTCCGATGTCGTTGCGTTTATCGGTAAGATCGAAAACGGACGCATCGTTCCGCTTCCCCAATTCGCGGACTGGTGGTCGCCAATTCTGGATGTGAAATCGGGAGATGCGCCGGAGCGAATCGCTCCTGTCGTGCCGAAAGAACCGCCAAAACTTGAACCGTCCCCGCCAGTTTCCATTCGTGAAAACCCGCCCAAACAAAATGAAACCCCGCTTCACATTTCACTCGTGAATGCGCTGCGAGATTTTATTCGTGAGCATCACGCGAAGTCATCGCGCAATGATGTGGAGGGATTAATGGCAAACTATGCGGAGCGAGTGGAACATTTCGACAAAGGCGTAGTTTCGCGCGAGGTCATCCGAGCAGAGGAAACCGAGTATCACGGCCCCGGAGTGAAAACTAGCGAAGTGCTCACCGAAGA
>JAYUSJ010000348.1:0-3727 GCA_043755735.1 Verrucomicrobiaceae bacterium
TGGCCCAACTCCGCGTCCTGCGTTCAAACTCTCTTTGGGCTGAGTTTTGGGACGCCGACCTCGCCGCTTGATCGCACGTTCCACTTTTAATCACACCCTTCCGAAATTCCGAAACCACCGCGGCAGTTTGTACTGTCAGACTGGCACACCACGCGCTTGAGTCTGCGCCTTGATCCATGTCTGAAACCGCGCCTTCGCAGCCAATGAAAAATGTCCCGTTTAGTCTCGTCATCGCGAGCTACGAACGGGCTGGCGAACTGCGTGATACGCTAGCGGATTTGATCCCTCAAACCCACCCGGCTACGCTGATTGTGGTTGTGGATGCGTCAAGGGATGCAGCCACGGAAGCGGTATGCGCGGAGTTTGCAGAAAAGCTGCCGCTCAAATACGAACGGGCGGAGGTGGCGAGCTCGGCGATGCAGCGAAACCAAGGAACACGGCACGTGACGACGCCGCTGGTGTGTTTCATGGACGACGACGTGAGGTTGCCGGCCGATCATTTCGAAAAACTGTGCTCGGTTTTCGCATCCGACACGGCGGAGAAAATCGGCGGCGTGGCAGGACGTATTATCGGGATGCAGCATCCGGAACCGCGTGGATTCGTGCGGGCGTACTACCGGCTCCAGGCGGGCTACGAACACCCGACTTGGGGAGGCAAAGTCATCGGCCCGGCGATCAATTTTCTACCGAGCTACACGGAGGAAGGTGGCGATTTGATCCCGTCGGAATGGCTGAACTCGACTTGCACAGTGTATCGCACGGAGGCGTTCCTCGCGGAGAAATTCCCGCGCTTTCCCGGCTACAGCCACGGCGAGGACATGGACCTGTCGGTGCGCATCGCGCGGAAGCACCGGCTGTACTTTCATCGCACGGCGGCTTACCAGCACCTCGATGCGCCCAGCAGCTACAAGCGCGACGTGCGCAGGATGACGCGTGAACGTCTGCGCAATCAGGCACGCATCGCCCGCGACACGCTCGGCCGCAGTCCGCTGCTCGTTGCGTGGCAGATGACGCTGCACCGGCTTTTCATGACGCTCGTCTTCCTTCGTTCGCGCAGCCCCGGCTGGGGCGATGCGCTCGTGGGGTTGTGGACCCCGTGACGCCGCGCTTGCGGCGGTAGCAGACGTGGAACAAGATACGGGCATGGCGCTGCCAAAATACGTTCGTTCAATTTTGTTCGCGGTCGGCGGAATGGCCGCGGGGATCGGCGTGATGATGTTCATCCGTCCGTCGCAGCCTGTCTTGGACTCCGGAAAAGGGCCATCGCAACCCGAAAAAACCGCCCCGCTTTCCACGGAAAACGCTCCAGGAGAAAACGAATCGCTGACCGTGCTGAGCCGCGCGATTTCCACAGCCGACCGGGACAAACGCGCGGAGACATTGCGGGCGCTGGCGGTGCGACTCGTCGGTGAGGATGTGCAAAAGGCACTCGCGCTCGCCGCAAAGATCCCGGATGTGGACGACAAACTGGAGTTTCTCCGCGCGCTGTTCGGAGCGTGGGCGACGAAAGACCCGAAAGCCGCGATGGAGTATGCGAAGGCGAATTTCACGCCCGGTTTACAACAATCCGAATCGCTCGTCGCGGCCGTGGTGAAATGGGGCGCCGCCAATCCTCGCGACGCGTGGATATGGGTGGATGCAAATCTCTCCGGACCGCTCAAAGAAGAAGCCACGACTTCGCTCGTGCAAGGCTGGGCTCGCACCGACCCGGAAGCAGCGGCGGGATGGTTCATCAGCACCGGCTCGACTTCGCAAAGCGTGCTGGACGCACTCCTCACGACATGGACCGGACTTCGTGCCCAAGACGCAGCGGCGTGGGTCGAGACGCTGCAAAATCCCACCGTGAAGGAAACCGGCCGCGTTCTCGTGGCGAGCGAATGGAGCCGACAAAACCCCGCCGAAGCTGCCGCCTATTTCACCCCGATGATGACGGGAAAATCCGCGATCGACCTCGGCTCTGCAATTGTCAATTCGTGGGCGGCGAACGATCCCGCATCCACGTCCGCTTGGGTCGCCAAACTGCCGCCCGGCGAAGCACGCACCAACGCCGCCGGCACACTGGCCACCGTTTGGGCGGCAAGTGACATCACTGCCGCCGTTAAGTGGAGTGAGACCATCGAGGACCCGGAAATGCACGACGGCGTCATCGACCACCTTGGCACTACTTGGGGCGCAATCGAGCCCGTGAAGGCGCTCGCATGGATCGAAACTCTTCCTGTCGGCGAGGCCCGCTCGGAGGCTACGAAAGGAGCGCTCAGCTCCTGGGCAGGAACGCAGCCTGAGGCGATGAAAACATGGCTCGGCACCCAACAGCCCGGCCCAATCGCCGACGAAGCCCGGGTGAGCCTCGCCGCAGTCTATTCGGATTCCGACCGTGCGGAATCCATGCGCCATTCCATCGCAATCACCGATCCCGTCGTCCGTGGCGACGCCGCCTCGAAGTTTTTCCGGCATTGGCGAAAGACGGACGAAGCAGCAGCACAGCAATGGCTGCAAGCCGAATGGCCGCGTCTTTCACCCGATGTTCAGGCCCGGCTCGCCAAGGAACAGAAGCGCAAATAGTTTACCCCCGTGCATTTTTTCTAAAAGCGGCGCTTGCCAGTGCGAAATCCTACCCGCTAGAAAAGTCGCCCTTCAATTAACACATTTATTATTATGCCAGAACGTATCGGATTTGTCGGAGTAGGTCGTATGGGTGCCAACATGGCCCGCAGGCTCAAGGAAGTCGGTTACAACGTGACCGCTGTCTATGACATCAACAAAGGAGCCGCGGTGGAACTTGGCAAGGAGATCGGTGCGGAAGCTTGCGCGAAACTCACACGCGTCACCGAACTCGCGGACATCATCATCACCGTGGTCACCGACGACAAAGCGCAGCTCGTGCTCTTCGCCGCCAAGGGCGACAGCCTGCTGAAAGGCAAAAAGGGAGTCGCGAAAGGCCGCGTCTTTGTGAACTGCGCCACGGTTTCGCCAGACATTCACATTAAAGTCGAGAAGCTCGTGAAGAAAGCCGGCGCAAGCTCGCTCGAAGGCTGCATGGCATCGTCCATCACCCAGGCGCGGGCAGGCACGCTTTATCTCATGGTCGGCGGCGACGCCGCGACTTACGAAGCCGTAAAGCCCGTCCTTTCCAAACTCTCCGACGACGGAAAACTGATGCGCCGCATCGGCAAAACCGGCCAGGCTGCGCAGCTCAAGGCGCTCGTAAACATGGTCATGAACATCAACACCGCCGGCCTCGCCGAGGGACTGGGCCTCGCTCAGGCACTGGGGCTCGACCTGAAGACGGTGATGGAAGTTTTCAGCCAGACTGGCGCAAACAGCCGCGTCCTTGCCACCGATGGCGACGACATGGTGAACCGCGACCACTCGTGCTACTTCAGCGCATCCCACGCCGCGAAAGACAGCGGCATCGCACTCGGCATCGCGAAGAAACAGAAAATGAAACTCCCGCTCGCGCAGGCCACTTTCGACCAATACACCAAGCTCACGAAGCTCGGCTTTGGCGGCCTCGACAAGAGCGGCATCGCCGAACTGACGTTCAAAGGTCGCGGCGTCGCCAAAAAGAAGAAGTAAACCAATTTGCCCGCACACCGCGGGCGATAAACAAACAAACAAACCAATAAAATACACACTACCATGAGCCACGTCCCAATGATTAGCTCCGGAGTTGCCGGCCCGCTCGGCGCTCTCCACCTTCCACGCCTCTGGCTGAAAGTCAGCCTCG
>JAYUSJ010000349.1:0-3690 GCA_043755735.1 Verrucomicrobiaceae bacterium
CAGCTCGGCAGCTCCGGGTGGCCGATGACGTAAAAGGAACCGATCCAGCTCGCCAGCGCAGCCCCCGTCAGCAAAAGCAAAACAACCGTCCACAAGAACGCCCCGCCGCCCCGCTTTTCGCGCGTCGAATCCTGAACATCAAAGCCGAGAAGCCCGCGCGCCATAGCCTCAGTGTGCCGCTTCCGCTGCGGGCTCGAACGACGTGCCACAGCCGCACGAGCGCGTCGCCTTCGGGTTCTGGATGCGGAAGCCCGTGCCCGCGAGGTCATCGCAATAGTCCACCGTCGAGCCGTCGAGATATTCCAAACTGGCCGCATCCACGATCACCTTCACCCCATCGCGCTCTGCGGCAGAATCGCCCGGTTTCTCCCCATCGAGCGACATCTCATAACTCATCCCCGCACAGCCCCCGCGCTCGATGGAGATGCGCAGACATTTGTCCGGCTCCCCCTTTTCCTCCAGCATCGTCCGAAGATGGCGAGCAGCATTTTCTGTAAGCGTAAGCATGGCGCAAAACATACCGCCCATCCGGGAAAGCGGAAGCGGAAACCTTGGGTGCTTTGACATGATTTGCCGCCACGATGTTCTTGAATGGAGATATACACTGCGGCTTTCTTGACACGTAGTTTGGCTCCGTGTATTCGCACGTCGTGAACTTAGAAGAAGGCCAGACATTTTTGTCCCTGTATCTCGATCCCGGAAAGGTCGAATACTCTAATGGTAGCCTTGCGGGAAATACGAGCGCACGGAGTGGCAATGGTGAAACAAAAACGCTTGGGCAGGTGCCCACACCTTTAACAATCGCACACCTCATGGCACGATGGGTCGCTTCTTCTAAACCTGCGGCGGTGCTCGATCCGGCAGCGGGCTTGGGGAGCCTTCTTTATGCGTGCGCGGAGCTTTGCCCCGAGGCTCAACTTGTGGGCGTTGAGCGTGACGACGAGACATTTGAAAGGGCCAAGAATACGGCTCCGAAAGGGGCAAAACTCGTCTTGGCGGACTATCTATTTTCCGAAGCTGGGCAGTTTCCAGCTATCATCGCAAATCCTCCTTACGTGAAGTCTCAGCGGCTCGAATACTCAGAGGCGGAGTGGCGTTACTTCGATGAGCGTTTTGGGATGCGTCTGGACCGCCTCACAAACCTCTACGCGATCTTTTTGTTGAAGATTTGGGACGATCTTGCGCCGGGCGGACGGGCGGCAGTTCTTCTCCCGGCGGAGTTTTTGAACGCTAACTTTGGCGTGCAGATTAAAGCGCGGATTCTCTCTGAAATGAAGCCTGCGGGACTGGTCGTCTTTGCTCCAGAACTGAATCTTTTCCCCGATGCCCTTACTACGAGTGCGATTATTTTTCTCGAACGCAGCCAGTCAAAAAACGGTGTGATCCATGCGATTAAGGCGTCATCGGTGGCTGATGCCGAAGCATTCGTGGGCGAATTGCTGGGAGGAAACAAACTTCCGGCGGCGTCGAAATGGCACGACTTGCGGGCCTTTGCTCCAGAGCAAAAATGGCTCAATGTTTTGCTAGAAGATTCGCCTTCTCCAGAGGTTCATCAGTTGACCAAAACTATCGGCGATTACTTCCAGTGCCGACGCGGAATCGCGACTGGCGCAAATGACTACTTTTGCCTGAACCGGGCGATGTTGCGCGAACATCGTTTAGGGGAGCAACACGTCGAATCTTGCGTCACAAAAGCCACCGACGCCTCCGGGATGGTTTTCACCGCGAAGCACCTCGCCTCGTTAGCCGCAGCGGATCGGCGCTGCTACTTGCTGAACCCCCGCACGACAGGTGTGGAACTTGATGATTACCTCCGCACGGGTGAACTACTCGGTATCCCTCAGCGCCACCTTCCTAGCCATCGCCCGGTGTGGTATCGGCCAGAAAATCGCGCAGTGGCAGAGATTTGGGTTGCGGTTTTTTCCCGCGAAACGGTGAAGTTTATCCTCAACCGTTCCAGTGCCAAAAACCTCACCTGTTTCCACGGGTTGTACGCTCGCGAATCAAGCGCACATCTTGCACCGCTGCTGGTTCTCTTCCTCAATAGTTCGTGGGGCCGCATCGCATTTTCTCAGGTGAACCGCTTTTATGGCGACGGCTTAAACAAGTTGGAACCGAAGGACGTAGAAGCGATGCCGTGCCCTGCCTTTCCCCCGCAGTCCGCAGAGCAAGCGCAACAACTCACAGCGCGTCTCATCGAGCTGGAATTGCTGCCCGAAGTGGAGCGTCGCGTCACGATGAATAAGCTCGTCGCCGAGCTGCTCAATTTGTCCTTTTCCGCTTCATGCGAGCCTACAGCGAAGGCAGCAAAACCTTTTGCGCCGCTTCCGCATCCAAAGAAAACGCCCCGCCGCGTGGCACCACAAAAGCGTCGTGCCGCCCAAGTTCTGTGACGCGGTGCTCCGCCTCAAATCGCGGCAACTCGGAGCCCGTCCCGATTTGCAAGCCGCTCGTAATAGGAATCATAATCGTCGCCTTTTCCTGACTCTTCGCAGGCGTCTCTATCGTGAAACCCGAGCCACTCGCGATGATGGCGAATATACCGAGGAAATTGATCGCGAAAATCGAATCGAAGAAAACCTGGCAGTAACTCTGCGGCACCCCATATCGCTCCAGCCAGCGATAAACGATGATGAGGTCTTCCACCTTCACCGTAAAACTCGGCGTTTCCCGAACGCCCGTCATTCCTGATGCCCGCTGCTTCTGCCGCGTCTGCATATAAGTCAGCGCCTCAAATTTGCTGGACCGAACTTCAATAGCCGTCGCCGCTTGCCGCACCCACACGTCGCTCTCGGAATGGGAAAGTTCCGACAAATCGCCGGGCACATTTGACCCAGCAGAAAACACCAATAAATCGGGACGTTTGCCAAACAGCCGCGTCTCTTCGACACCAGCCAAATACCGCGCCTTAAACTCAGGATGCCCCGCTGCAATCTGGTCCGTATTTCCATACTGCGCGACTTTCCCCGTAGGCAGCGCGGCACGGAGCGCACCCGCGAGAATCCCCTCCGCCCAATCCCCCATCGCTCGATTCGCGAGAAACTCAGAGCGCGCATCAGTCGGCACCGTAACCCTTTTGGCAGGTTGCTTCCCTTCGCCGCCAAATAAAAGGTGGTTCCCAGTAATTCCTTTCCTTTCCAGCGTCGCGATGACACCCGGAACCGTCTCCCGCAAACGGATGAAATAAGGCGACATCACCGCTCTTTCCCTTCCGTAAAAGTGAACAAATCTCGAACCTCCACACCCAAAGCATCCGCAAACTTTTGCAGCCCCGCGACAGAAGGCGCATTCACCCCTCGCTCCACGAGACTGATAAACTCGACCGAGCAAGGAATAGCCTCAGCCAAAGCCTCTTGGGTGAAGTTTCGCTTCTTTCGCAACGCGGCAATTCTCTGTCCGAGCTTGGTCTGTAACACGTAGTTTAATTACCACCGCAAAGGAGCAAGTGCCACGTAGCCAAACTACGAGTTTTGCGCGTGGTTTCCGAAATTCGAGGGCCTATTGCGCGCCTTCACACCTCAAAGCGGTGCTTCACCATCACTTCATCGCGGTGGGTTCTGCCGGTGAAGTTGACAGCGACTTTTTGGCCGTCGTCCTCGATTTCTACCCAGCCGAAGCAGCCTTCGTCGGAGCGCGGGGTGTAGAAGCTCTCGCTGTAGGGGCCGCCTTTGTAGCTGCCGCCTTGGTCGA
>JAYUSJ010000350.1:0-11479 GCA_043755735.1 Verrucomicrobiaceae bacterium
GATGGTGCTCGGCGCGGAGATGCGCGATTATTCCGTCATGGGGCGGGTGAGCGGGAGTTTGAATTGGGCGCGGATGACGTCGTGTTCGCGGGTCGTCCAAGGCCATTCCTGGTCGGCGGCGAGCTGGATGTCGAGGCGTCCGGCGACGATGTCGGCGATGAGTTCTTCGGCGGTGCGGCGCTCGGCTTTTGCGGTGGATAAGGCGGCGGATTGCGCGTTGTCTTTCGCGGTGAGCGCGCCGAGGGCGGTCGCAAGGGCGGCGATGTCGGGCGCTTTTACCCCTTTGAGAACGTCGAGCGGCGGGGCGTTGTTTGCGCCGGGCTGGAGCCGGTCGAGGATGGCGGCGGCGATGGTTTTGAGCCGTGGGAGATTGGTATCAAGGTCTTCACCTATGAAAAAGTCTCCGAGGCGGGCGCGCTGGTCGGAGCGGAAGGTGCGGAGTGCGCCGCGCTGGACGGTGGCGATGCCGGCGAGGAGTGCTGCTTTTGCGATGCCTTCTTCGGCGGTAAGCTGCTCTTTGGCAACCGTGGCGCTGCGGCCTCCGGTAATGGCGGCTTCGGCTAGGTTTGTGTTGGTCTCAAGGGTGGCGACTTCGGCCTCGGTCACGTCGCGGTCGATGAGCTTTTGCTTATGCTCTGGCAGGCGGTAGGCCGCGATGATGTCGCGGGTGCGCTCGATTTCATCGAGTTTACCTTGGTCAAACGGGCCGCGGGGTTTCCGCGGCGGTTGGGCCGACTGTGAGCTGGAACTGGAGCTGGAGGATGAGGAGCTGTTTTGTGGTTCTTCGGGCATGGGATTGGGAGTTCTATGGTTGTTGGTTTGTGTATGTATTACATTGCGTGGTGTTTACGGTCTAAAAGATAAAAGTGCCGGATTAAAAAATAGCGCTGCCGGGTTGAAAAATAGCACTGCCGGACTTAAAAATATCTCCGCCGGGTTGAAAAATAGCGTTCCCGGGTTCAGGAATATCTCTGCCGGGTTTCCGGACACGATTGCCGGACTGAAAAATAAGACTGCCGGATTGAGAAATAACAGTCCCGGATTCAGGATTGCCGCTCCCATGTTCAAAAATAGCGTTCCCAGATTCAGGAATATCTGTGCCGAGGTTACCGACACGATTGCCGGACTGGGAAATAGGACCGCCGAATTGAGCATTCATACTCCCGGACTTGAACATAGCGCCGCCGGATTGACCGCTGAAGCTCCGTGACTTGGAAACAACGCAGCCGCATTGAACGATGACTTGCTGTTTGAAAAACTTGGACCTCCCGCTATTCCGATTCCCAATTTCCGATTTCCGATGAGCCGCTGGAGCATAATCCACACGCGTTGCGAGACTCGAAGAATCATCACTGCGCTGGAAGTTCGGTTTCATTTCGTTTGCTGGGCTAAACGATCACTAAACTCTGCGCAATAATAATCTTCCGCTATGTTTTGCGCGCTGGATGCGCCTAAAGTAGGCGAGTCGCCTGCGCCACTAGGCCGAATTTCTCACACATGGATGAGAGAGGCCGCAGCGTGTTTGGACTGTGAGAAGGTCGGGGTAGTTGTCATTCGTCATTTGCCGTAGGTTTGCGCCGCATCGAAGAGCGGCGTCTCCTCGATGGGTTTGGGCAGACCATGGTTGTCGAGCTCCTGGAAGAAGCACGATTCGTAGCCCGTGTGACACGCTCCTCCGGTCTGCTCCACTTCGAAAAGCAGCGTGTCTTTGTCACAATCGACGGCCCATCGCAGCACGCGCTGGACGTTTCCGCTGGTCTCGCCTTTTACCCAGTATTTTTGCCGGGAGCGGCTGAAATAGACCATCATGCCTTTTTCCAGGGTCATGCGGATGCTCGTGTCATTCATCCATGCCATCATCAGCACGCGTTTGCTTTTTGCGTCCTGCACGATGGCTGGGATGAGACCGTCTGAGTTGTATTTGAATTGGCTGATCATGTGATTGGTAAAAAAGAAAACGGCCCGAGATTCGCGATTCGGAATCATCGGGCCTTGGTGGCTTCGGCGCACAGTGGCGACGACCGTTCCGCTCGTAAGCGGAACCGGCCCGTCAAAAATGCCACCAATGCCAGAAAGAATTCATCTGCCCCGAGATACGCGGTGTGCAGCGCGGAGAAAAGGGAAAAGTTTGGCGGTGGCACTTTCGAGAGAGTCTGTCATGTTCCCGATCCTTACTCTTTTCTCGTCGTGCGCAGCTCTTTCCTTTCACTACTCCTTTGCCTGTTCCTCGGGGACTCGGCCCGTTCGCAAATTGTCGTTGGCGGAAAGGAGTATTCGCGATCTGCGAACGAGCTAGGGAAGAAGGGGGAATGGGTGCTCTATCCCAAAGGCGCGCCTCAAGCGGAGGGCTATCGCCGCTGGCTCACAAAGCGGGTCTTGGTGGAAACGGATGCCGGGGCAAATCTCGCTGGTGTCGCCGGTGTAGTGACTGTCGAGCCGCGTGGAAAGTATTCCGTGGTGACTCTCGCGGGTGGCCCCGAAGTGGCGCTGGATGGCGCTGCGCGGCTTGCGAAAGTAGCGGGCGTAAAATCCGCGGAGCCGATGCTTGCGCGGCAGCAGTATCGGCGTTTTGTGCCGGACGATCCTCTTTTTTCCTACAACGCGGCGAATCCCGGATATCAATGGCACTTGCGCAACACTGGGCAGAACAGCGGGACGGCTGGTATCGATGCAAACGTGGTGCCGGCATGGGATTCATGGAAAGGAGCGGGCATTCGCATTGGCATTGTCGATGACGGGCTGGAGGTGTCGCATCCCGACCTCGCGCCAAATGCGGATACGACGAACGACTACGACTTCAACGAACTCGATAACGATCCTTCGCCGGGCGCAGGCGATTTTCACGGTACGGCATGCGCGGGGGTGGCGGCTGCTCGCGGGAACAACGCGCTCGGAGGAACGGGCGCAGCTCCGGAGGCGATGCTCGTCGGAATGCGGCTCATTTCCGGGCCGATCACGGATGCCGACGAGGCCGATGCGTATGCGTGGCGGAAGGACATCATCGCCGTGAAGAGCAATAGCTGGGGGCCATTCGACGGGGGCTTTGGAATGGGCGGGCCGGGTCCGCTCGGTATCGCAGGTCTGGCCGATGCGACCTCGACAGGGCGTGGCGGGCTCGGGACGGTGTTTATTTGGGCGGCGGGAAATGGAAACCAAAGCGGGGATGATTCGAACTTCGACGGCTGGGCGAACTCACCGTACGCGATGGCGGTATCGGCGATCACCGACGTCGGACGCCAGGCCTATTACAGCGAGCCGGGCGCGAACATCCTCGTATGCGCTCCATCGAATGGCGGCACGCAGGGTGTGACGACGACGGACCTCGTTGGGAGTACGGGCTACAACTCGGGCGGAGGAGGGGACTATGCGAGTGCGGATTTCACCCGGACGTTTGGAGGGACATCGTCGGCGACGCCGCTCGTTTCAGGAATCGTGGCGCTGATGCTTGAGGCGAATCCGGCGCTGAGTTATCGCGATGTGCAGGAAATTCTCGTCCGCACCTCGAAGAAAATCGACGAAGACAACGGCGGGTGGCGCACTAACGGCGCGGGATTTCGTTTCAACGTAAAGTACGGTGCCGGGCTTGTGGATGCGACTGCGGCGACGACGATGGCGACCGGTTGGACCCCGCTCGCCGCGCTGCAAACGCATTCCATCGCAGCTCCGGCGCTGGCATTGGAAATTCCGGACGGGAACAACGACGGAGTCTCGCATACGTTTGCCGTGGCCGCGGTTGACAGTCTCCGGGTCGAGCATGTCACCGTTCACTTGAATGGGACTCATCAATATCGCGGCAACCTCGAATGGTGGCTCACGTCGCCGGGCGGTATGACTTCGCGCCTGGCACGTTCACGGCTCAACGATAGCGGTGCGAACCTTGACTGGACGGTTATGAGCACGCACTTTTGGGGCGAGCGCTCCGAGGGCAACTGGACGCTTCGCGTCGTGGACCCGACCGTGGGTGACGTAGGCACGCTGGATGGTGCGACGATTTCGTTTTACGGCGCGCCGGTCACGGGCCCTCTGCCGCTGCCGGTAATCACGAGCAGCCTCGGAATCGCATTCCGCGAAGGCGCGGTGGCCAACCAGCAAATTACCGCGTCCAATTTCCCAACCGCCTTCGACGCGCTCGGTCTTCCGCCGGGCGTGACGGTGAATACTTCGACCGGCATAATCTCCGGCGAGCCGACCGGCGGCGCGGGTCTATACTTCGGCTCGATCAGCGCGACGAATGCGACGGGTACGACGACGGAGTTCGCGATATTCCAAGTGCTCGGAGCGGACTCGGCTCTATCCACTGCGGTAGAGTTGCCAACGTCGGATAAGATCGTGCCTTTTGGCGACGGCACGTGGTTTTCGCAAACGACGACCACGCATGACGGTGTGGATGCCGCGCAAAGCGGGCCGATTGCGCACAACGAATTCTCCGGAATGGAGATGACCGTGAACGGCCCGACGACGATTTCCTTTAAGTGGAAAGTGTCCTCCGAGCCGGGATACGACTATCTCATCTTTGTCGTCGATGGAATCATTCGCGCGTATATCAGCGGCGAGCAGGATTGGGCGACGGTCACGTATTCCGTCGGACCGGGCGCGCATAATGTGGACTTCGATTATTTCAAAGACGAAATCATTGCGTCGGGCCAGGATGCAGGCTGGATCGACGAAGTTGTGCTTACTCCCATCACCACTGCACCTTTCGTTGCCGACGGCACTGCGAACGCTTTTGCAGGCGTTCCATTCCGCTATCAAGTCACCGGCACAAATGCGCCGACGGGATTTTCTGCGATGGGGCTTCCGGTGGGACTCGCGATTTCGCCAAGCACGGGACTTATCACCGGCACGCTCCCGGCCATCGGCACGCATGTGGTGACGATTGAGGCGACGAACGGTTTTGGCACAGGCTCCGCGACGCTGACGATTGTTGTCGGCACTTTATCGGATGGGCTCGCCGCCGCGGTCGATGCACCACAACAGACGTTCGTTACGACCGGGTCCGTTTTATGGGGGCCGCAGACACTCTATTCACACGATGGGCAGGACGCAGCGCGCAGCGGAGCCATCGGAGATCTTTCGCAGAGTGTGATGACGACGCAGGTGGAAGGTCCGGCGAACGTTTCGTTTTATTGGGGCGTATCGTCGGAGGCAACTTACGACTACCTGCGCTTCTACATCGACGATGTTGAGCAGGCTGCAATTGAAGGCGAGGTGGGCTGGACTCTCCGCACATTCACAGTCCCCGCTGGAACGCACACTCTGAAGTGGGCCTACATCAAGGACGACTTCGTTCGTTCCGGTCTCGATGCCGGTTTTGTCGATCAACTCACCGTCATTCGAGACGCGGATGGCGACGGATTTTATGCCGATGCCGAGGCTTACTTCGGCACCAGTGACAACGACGCGAGCGCCACGCCGCACGCGACCGTTTCCTACGGCGTGGCGGGTGCAGTGCTGGAATTTCCGAGTGTGCCGGGGAACAGCTATCGTGTGGAAAGAAGCGACGATCTGATTTCGTGGACCCCCGTTTCAGTGAATGCTACCGCGACGACGACCATCTATACGGACCCCGACGCGCTCACGGTTCTCATGCGCTTCTACCGGGTTTCCCGGCCGTAATCACAGGTGTCCGGAACGACTACTCCGGAGTCGTGTTCAGCAGTTTTATGTGCTGTTCGAAACACGTCGGGCAAATCCCGTGGCTAAAATTGCTGCCGGTTTGTTGGGCGATGTAGCTCTCGACGCCCTGCCAGTAGTTTTCATCATTTCGCACTTTTTTGCAGTACATACAGATCGGGATGAGATCCTTCAGAACTTTGATCTGTCGTGTGAAGTCGATGATGCGTTCGGCAACACGGAGACGCATCAAGACGCCCTCCCGGTCCAGTGGTTTTGTCAAAAAATCGTCCACTCCCGAGTCCATTGCCATACGAAGATTCTCCCGGCCTGTATGGATGGCCGTCAGGAGGATGAAGTAAGTATATTCGGTCTTTGGGCGGCTCCGGACTTTTTTGCAAAGCTCCAGCCCGTCCAACTCCGGCATCATCCAGTCGCTTACGATCACTCGCACCGGGTCTTTGTGGAACTGCTCCCATGCCGTCGCGCCGTTGACGGCCACGATCACTTCGTGCCCCGCATTTTCCAAGGTTACCTGAAGAATGGTTGCGGACACAGCGTCGTCCTCGGCGATCAAAATTCTCATGCCGTTACGCCTCCCAGCTCGGGTTCCAGCGCGGCCCGGACATGCTCGTACTCCCGTTCAACATCGGCGAGGTGCTCGGCTGCCCGCGCAAAATCGCCATCGATTGCAGAAGCCTCCAGTCGCGCACAGGCGTCACTCATCGCGGCCGCACCGAAGTTTGAGCAGCTCCCCTTGAGCAAATGCGCCTCCCTCGCCAAAGCCCCTCGATTGCAGGATTCGAGGGCGGCAACGGCATCACCGATCACTCCCGGTGTATTGTCCAGAAAGAGCCGGATCAGGCGCGAGAGCACGCTTTGCCCGCCGCCCGTCTCAAGCTGCCGAAAGCTGTCGAGCGCTGCTTTGCTCACCGCATCCGGACGCACGGCATCGCCAGTTGTCCTTCCGTGAGTGATTAGGTAACGTTCGATGGCATCCGCCAGTTCCTCGGTCCGCACGGGCTTGGCGAGGTAGTCGTCCATTCCCGAGTCGATACACCGCTCCCGGTCGCCAGCCATCGCATTGGCGGTGACTGCCACGATCCAGGTGCGCCGCGCCGTACCCGATTCGTTCATCCGAATCTGGCGGGTCGCTTCGTATCCATCTTTCCCCGGCATCTGGCAGTCCATAAAGATGATGTCGTAAGCGGTCCGCGCGGCGGCCGCAAGCACCGCGTCGCCGTCCGGCTCCACATGCACGCCGTAACCCAGCTTTTGGAACTGGTAGGTCATGATCTTTTGGTTCACCGGACTGTCCTCGCCCACAAGAATTTGCAGGCCTGCTCCTGCTTTCCGCAGGGCATTCTCGCGAAGTGAAAGGGTGCTCGTCGCCGGTTGAAGAAGCGGGGGGTTCGGCGCGATTTCATCCTCCAGCGCGGGGAGCCTGGACCGCTGGAATCTTGCGGAGAACCAGAATGTCGAGCCTCGCCCCGGCTCGCTCCGCACTCCAATCTCGCCGCCCATCTGTGCGATGAGGCGCTTGCTGATAGCCAGCCCAAGCCCCGTCCCTCCATAGCGGCGGGTGGTCGAACCATCGGCTTGCACAAATGCCTGGAAGAGTTTCTCCGCCTGCTGCTCGGAAATACCAATCCCGGTGTCGATGACGCTGAATTGCAGCAAAACTTCCGTTCCCACGGACTCCACGATTTCCACGTTTACCGATATGCTGCCGGTATCCGTGAATTTCACTGCATTTCCAACAAGGTTTGCCAGCACCTGACGCAGTCGCCCTGGATCGCCCCGCAGACCTGTCGCGAGGCCCGGCGGGACGTGTGAACTAATCTTGATGTGCTTCTCAACCGCATGCCCTGCGAACAAATCCACCACGCCCGAGACGACATCGTGCAGATTGAAATCAATCTCATCGAAATTCATCATCCCCGCCTCGATTTTCGAGAAATCGAGGATGTCGTTGATGATCTTCAGCAACGCCTCCGCGCTTTCGGAAATCGTGCGCGTGAAATCGTGCTGCCGCTGGGACATCTCCATGTCCAAAAGCAGCCCCGTCATTCCGATGATTCCATTCATCGGCGTACGAATCTCGTGGCTCATGTTTGCGAGGAATTCGCTCTTCAATCGCGCGGATTCGATCGCCGCATCGTGCGCCTTGGCCATCGCCTGTTCGGCTTCCTTGCGGGACGTGATGTCTTCGATCGCGCCCTCGTAATAAATGACCCGCCCATTGTCGTCCCGCACGCTTCGGGCATGCTCCGAGATCCAGATGACCTCGCCGTTTTTGCGGTACACCTGAGAGACAAAGTCCGATACCGACCCATCCCTCTCCATTCGCTCGGCAAATTCCTTGCGGCGTTCTTTGCTCACATAGATTTGCTCACCGATATCGCGCACCGAAGTCATCAGATTCTCCGGGGTTCCATAGCCGTAGATGTGCGCCAGCGCCGGATTTGCATTGATAAATCGTCCGTCCATCGAGGTCTGGAAAATCCCTTCGATGGCGTTCTCAAAGATCTTGCGGTACTTCTCTTCCGCAGCCCGGATTTCCTGCTCGGCCTGCTTGAGCGGGCTGATGTCCTGCATCGTGCAGCGCAATCCAGAAATGCAGTCCGTCGATCCCGTCATCAGTCGATCCGTGACCAGCGCCGGCACCAGAGTGCCATTTTTTCGGCGGAAAGTGCATTGATACCCCTCGCCGAGTTGCGCGACCCCGCCGAGCTTCTCCGCCACGGATTCCTGAACTTCCTTCGTTTCCAACACGAACTCCCAAACCGGACGCCCGACCATTTCATTCAGCGAATAGCCGAGCAGCGCCAGTTCCGTCTTGTTCACGCGGGTGATTCGTCCGTCCATGTCCAACTCATGATACGCCACCGGCGCGTCGTCGAAGAGATCGCGGAACTGGGATTCGCTCAGCTTTAGCCCGCGCTCTGCCCGGCGCTGCTCGCGGATGTCCACGCCGATTCCACCCAGGAGCGTGCGCTCCGGAGTGACGATTGGAAACTTCACCACCAGCCACTCGTATTCCTTCCCGTCGCCCGTCGTCACCATCTCGATCTGCTGCGCCGCCTTGTTGGTCGCCAGAATCCGCCGGTCGTATTCCATCACCGCGCGCGCCGATTCCAGCGGCAGCCAGTCGAAGTCGTTCTTCCCTTCCATCTCCTCCTGCGAGGTGTTGAAAGCATCTGCCATCACTTGATTGATGAACAGCATCCGGCCCATGTCGTCCTTGATGAAGCAAAGCGTCGGACTGTGATTCATAAACGCCAGGAAGCGCTCCTCGGAATCCTTCAACGCCCGCTCCGCATAACGACGCTCTGAAAGGTCGTTCCACGCCGCAAGCAGCATTTGCCGGCCATTCATCGTGACCGGTGTGAGCGCCACCTCCACCGGGAACGCCTCGCCATCCCGCCGGAGCGCGATCCATTCATGCCGGAAATGGCCCATTTGAAATGCCAGTTCCCGGATTTCCTCCAGCCGAATCGAAGAGAGCGAGCCGTCGGGCTGCTCGGCGGGGGAAAGCTCCGTCCCAGAGATCGAAAGCAGTTCGATCTTTGTCGGGAATCGCAGCATTTCCACCGCCGCATGATTGCAGTCCACAATCTGATCCCCATCGAACACAAAATGTCCGATGGATGAGTGATCAAAAAGCACACGGAACATCTCGTCGGAACGAACTTGGTCCGACACATTCCGCAGCACCGCCAGCAGACTCCCTTCATTCCCCCTGATATCGTTCAGCGGCGTGATACTGACGTCAAAACTCAGCGTCACATCCGCATTCACCCGGCACGAACCACGAAAATAACCCGCCCCGCCCGCCTGGGTCGTCCTCAGGACCACATCGGAAGTTTTCTGATCCGCCTCCGCCCACAAATCCCTCCACTGCTGCGACTGTGACGCGTCCAGGCCCAAGTCTTCAAGCAGCACCAGTCCGGGGGAATTCAGCGCGACCATCATTCCATCACTATCAAGAATAAAAGCCGCATCACCAAACCCGTCGAGAAGGCGCTCCCGGATATCCTCCGATGCAGCGAAATCATCTTTGAGTTCGCTGAAGGCCGCCATTTCCCTGCGGAAAATCGCAAGTCCGAACCAGACCATCAGTGCCAGCAGCACGCCGCCACCCGCCACCGCCCATTGAGCCGTCGCTGCGGGCAGCAGGAAAACCGCCGCCACCATGGCGGAGAGCACAGCCAGCAGGGCTGCGGCAATAATGAGAAAGGTACGTTCGGAGTTTATGTTCATCCGGGGCTTAATTCGGAGATCCCTTTGCAAAGCAGGAAGCGGTCCCTTCTGATAGTCCCAAATGCGAGGTGCGTGCTTCCGGGGTGATTGTACGCTGTCGCGACTTCAATGGAATTCACTTTTAGTCGTGCCCCATGTTGGAGGAGGGGACGGCGATGGAAGCGCGGGAAATGCGAGCCGGAGCGGGGCTTTCCTAAGCCCCGAGCGTGTCCCGATCCATCGGGACAACGGCGATTGCCACTGACGTGGCAACGGGGCTTAGGAAAGCCCCGCTCCTTTCACGCTCTTCCATCCCATCAGAGATATTTAGATGCGTGAACCCTCAGAAATCCAACGAAACTTCTGGACACTGTCGTCGCGTTTTTATTATGCGTCGGAACCTTGAACCAGACGTCCCGCCATTCACGAAACTTCTCACACACGCTATCCACCAAGGCGAGCTCATGCACAGAAGTCGGCCGCATTTACCGCCGCGATGCGTCACTCGCGCGGCCCTGCGCTATTCTCGGCCAGTCTATTCTTGCAATGCGGGGTCGGCTTCGTCGTTCGATGCTTTCGCCCGGCTTTATGCTCGGCGATGTTGGGTTTCTTGGCGCACCAGGGGACCGGATGGGCAGGGGACCGGCCTTACTTCTCCAGCCATCGGCCTTGGTGCTGCCAGCAGTAGGCTTTTTTCCCCGGCAATCGGGCCTTTGCACCGCACCAGTAGGCTCTCGGCTCGGAACAGAAGATATTCGGCTCCGGCCAGAAAGTCTTTGGCTCGGACAATCGGGCTTTTGTCTCGGAGAAAAAGGCATTTGTCTCGGACACAAATATCTTTTTCTCGGAGACAAACGTATAAATAACAGGGATTTACGGTTTTCTGCCTCTTTTTGCCCGCCTTCCCGCCGCCCATGTGCTAAATCGCCTGTCCGCCCATCCTCTTTCCCATGAGACTTGTCCACTGGGACGATGGCACCCGCTACGATGATCCAAATTTTTACTGGGGCGACCCAAGTTTTGTCCTGGAGCCAGGGGATGCCGGCTACATCGCCCCGCCACCTATTTCAGTTCCACAAAAACGAAAACACAAAAACAAACACACAATGAACGCAGATTACATCCCGCTATCGTACGCCAACCTCAAAGCCTGGCTTGAAAAGCAAATCGAAATCCTCACCGCCATCCTTGCCGCATCCATCGGCATGACCGTGGAGGACCGCACCGCCTACCTCGCCGCCGTAAACAACATTCTGGTTGCCGTCGCCGAGATTGTCGATCTGATGGAGCAACTGGAGATAAAAACCGCCGCATTTCCGGACATTCTGGATGCGCAGATTCCCATCGTCCGCCTCCATATCAAACGCGGCAAGACGAGCCCGGACTGCACCGCCGACATCCAGACCCAGCTCGACTGGGTCGGACCGACGGTGAACAACGACCCCGAAACCTCGCGCCCCAAAATCAACATCGAAGCGCAGCGCGGACGTGTGAAAATCACCGGTAACAAGCCCGGCTTTGACGCCGTGAACATCTACCGCCGCATCAAAGGCCAGGTGCAATGGCAGCTCATCGCCGTCCGCAAACGCCGCTTCCCATTCTTCGACGAGTCGGACCTCGCCGT
>JAYUSJ010000351.1:0-11460 GCA_043755735.1 Verrucomicrobiaceae bacterium
TCGGTGGGGTGAAGGTGACGGTGGTCTCCACGGAGGGGACGATGAAGGGCGGACAGTTCGGAGGACCGGCGACGGACGAGCCGGAGTTTGCGCTGCTCGGCGCGATCATCGAACACACGGAGGGGCCTGTATTTATCAAGATGACGGGGCCATCGGCTCTGGTGAAAGAGGCGCGCGAAAAGTTCACAGCGATGGTCAAAGGCGCAGTGGAGAAAAAGTAAATGTCCACGGCTTTTTACGTTAGTTCGTTCATCACGATCCTGCACTTCGTGAGTGAGGATTTGATCCAGTGCGACGCGGGGACGGCGGTTTCGGAGCTGTTCAGCGATGAGTTCGACGATCTGGATTTTGAGCTGTCGCTGACGTGTATGGAGGCGACTCATAAGGTCGCCTTCAAAGAGGATTTCTGGAAGGTGGAAATCGAGGACTACGAAGAGCTGACGATTGAGGAGTTCATCGAGAAGTATCTCGATATGTCGGAGCAAAAGGACCCGCTCTTCGTGACGAAGCGCTTCCTGTTTTACGAGAAATCCCTCTGCGAAGCGATGCGCGAGGAATACGAGGGGCCGGATACGCCGATGCTGGATTAAGTGAGAAACGGCGCTTGCGTTCGTCATTCGTCATTCGTCATTCGTCATTTATGAACAAAGCACTCTCCACCCTCCTCTGGCTCCTTGTCGCGCTGCTCGGCGCGGGCGCGTATGCCGCTATCGCCTTTAAGCGCGGCGAGCCGCTGAACTCCGGGTACATCGTGCTCGCGGCGCTTTGCACTTACACGCTGGGCTACCGGTTTTACTCCAAATGGATCGCGGTCAAAGTGCTGATGCTCGACGACCGCCGCGCGACGCCTTGCGAGTTGCATGAAGACGGACGCGACTTCGTGAAGACGAACAAATGGATCGTCTTCGGGCATCACTTCGCCGCGATCTCCGGGCCGGGACCGCTCGTCGGGCCTGTGCTGGCGGCGCAGTTTGGGTATTTGCCAGGGACGCTTTGGATTCTCATCGGCGTGGTGCTTGGCGGGGCGGTGCAGGATTTCATCATCCTCGCGGCTTCCATGCGGCGGGACGGGCGTTCGCTCGGGCAGATGCTTCGCGACGAGATTAGCAAGACCGCCGGCGTCGTCGGGACGATCGCGATTCTTTCCATCATGATTATCCTGCTCGCCGTGCTGGCGCTCGTGGTCGTGAATGCGCTCGCCGATTCTCCGTGGGGCGTTTTCACCGTGGCGGCGACGGTGCCGATCGCGATGGCGATGGGCGGCTACTTGCGCTGGGTGCGTATCGGGAAGGTGATGGAGGCCTCCATCTTCGGCGTGATTCTTTTGATGGCCGCCGTGTGGGGCGGACAGCTCGTGGGCGAGAGCGCGACGCTGCGTCCGTTCTTCAAACTGGAGGCGCTCACGCTCGCAAAAGCGGTGATCGTCTATGGCTTTGCAGCGAGCGTGCTGCCCGTGTGGCTGCTGCTCGCGCCGCGCGATTACCTCAGCACTTTCATGAAGCTCGGGACCATCTTCGCGCTTGCGCTCGGGACGCTCATTCTCCTGCCGGATTTGCGGATGCCGGCGCTGACGCAGTTCGTGGACGGCTCCGGGCCGGTCGTGCCGGGGAAGTTGTTTCCGTTTTGTTTCATCACTATCGCGTGCGGCGCGATTAGCGGATTCCACACGCTTATCGCCAGCGGCGTGACGCCAAAAATCATCGCCCGCGAGCGCCACGCCCGCTCGGTCGGCTACGGCGCGATGTGCCTGGAATCGCTCGTCGCCATCATGGCGCTCATCGCGGCCTGCACGCTGGAGCCCGGCGTTTACCTCAGCGTGAATATGAAGGGCACCACGGCGGATGTCGTGGCGAAAGCGAGCGCGTATGGCCCTGAATACGCGGTCACTGCTGAGCAGATGGACACCCTGGCGAAGGACGTCAAAGAAGACACGCTCGTCGGTCGCACGGGCGGCGCGGCGACGCTCGCGCTCGGCATGGCGCAGCTCTTTTCGCGGCTCCCGTTCTTCAGCGGCGCGTGGCTGGGCATCTGGTATCACTTCGCGCTGATGTTCGAAGCGCTGTTCATTTTAACCACGCTCGATGCGGGCACCCGCGTCGGGCGATACATGCTTCAGGATGCATTCGGGGGCGTCAGCAAATGGTTCTCCGACGTGAAAAATATCGGCGCCGGCGTCCTCGCCAGCGCAATCATGGTCGGGCTGTGGGGCTACTTCCTCATCGGCGCGGTGCGCGATCCGGATGGCGGCATCAAAGCTATCTGGCCCATCTTCGGAATCGCCAACCAACTCCTCTCCACCGTCGCCCTCTGCCTCGCTACGACCATCCTGCTCAAGACGGGCATTCGCCGCGCCCAGCCTGCATTGGCGCTGGTCACGCTGCTCCCGCTCGTCTGGCTGCTCACCGTCACGGGGACTGCGGCGGTGCAGAAAATCTGGCACGAAAAACCGAGCATCGGTTTCCTCGCGAAAGCCGCCGACCTCCTTGCCAAAGACATTCCCAAAGCGGAAGCCGCCCTCGCCGCCGCACCGGGCGACGAGCTAAAAGTCAAAGCCCTCAAAAGCGCGCGCGCCCAGCGGACGAACAATTTCATCAACACCGGAGTCACCGCCGCGTTTCTCGCGCTCGTGATTATCATCGTCGCCGTAAGCGTGCGCGAGTGGCTGCGTCTGCTCGGCGGCGCGCGGAAACCGGACCTCGCGGAAACCGAGCCCGTCTTCATCCCGCTCGAAGCCGCCGCTCCCGGTCACGCGCTCGGCGCGATCGCTTTGAGCGCGCTCTTAATCAAGGAAGTCAGCGGAGAAGCCGCCATCGAACGCGAGAGGGTCGCACAAGCCTGCGAGTGTGCCAAAGACCCCGCCCGCGCCCGCCGCAACGTCTTCCTCAGCGCCACCGAGCGCCAGTTCACGTCGCCGAACCGCTGCTGTTAATCGCGGGCTTCGTCCGCAGTTTCTGCGATGGGCAGGTGGACGTGGATGGTGGTTCCGCTGCCGTATTGGCTGGTGGCGGAGACGTTGCCGCCGTGGGCTTTGACGATGTGCTTTACGATGCTGAGGCCGAGGCCGGTGCCGCCGTGTTCGCGGGAGCGGGCTTTGTCGGCGCGGTAGAAGCGCTCGAAGATATGAACGAGGTCGGCTTGCAAGATGCCGGGGCCGCTGTCCTTCACCCAGAGCTCGACGAATGCCCCGTTGCGCCGGGCGCCGAGGATGATTTCGCCGCCGGGCGGTGTGTACTTGAACGCGTTGTCCAGAAGGTTGGTGAAGACTTGCTCGATGCGCATCCGGTCCACGGAGACCTCGGGGACATCGGGGGCGATCTCCACGTGGAGATAGACTTTTTTGCTGCCGGTGCGGGTGGACCAGTCGCGGACGAGCTCGCCGAGGAACACGGAGATTTGAAGGGGCTGCCGATCGAGGTCTTCGCGCCGGGCTTCGAGGCGGGCGAGGGTGAGAAGATCTTCCACAAGGGCGTTGAGCCTGCGGCTGTGTTTTTGCAGCACGGCAAATGCGCTCACTTGATCCTCGCGGGGCATTTCGGGGTTGTCCTGCAATGCTTCCACCCAACCCTGGAAGATGGCGAGGGGCGTGCGGAGCTCGTGTGAGACGTTGGCGACAAACTCCCTGCGGACATGCTCCAATCGCGTAAGTCGGGTGACGTCGCGAAACAAAACGAGCGCGCCTTTTTCGCCGGAGGCGTCGCGCATCGGGGCCACGGAGATGTTGATGACGATCTCGCGGCTGGAGCGGATGACGGCGAGTTCGCTCTCCTGCGGCTTTCCGCTTTCGAGGGCGCTGGCGATGATGGCATCCACCTCGGGCTCGCGAAGAATTTCGAGCGCAGGCTGGCCGAGTCCATCGGCGGTGAGTTCGAGAAGTTTGCGCAGCGAGGGATTGACGACGCGGACGGTGCGGCGGCTGTCGGTGACAAGCACGCCGTCCTGCATGGAGGAGAGAATGATTTGGAGATTCGCCTCGGCAAGGGTGCGCTGTTGACGCAAGTGAGCCTGCTGTTCCTCGGCGGCGATCAGTTTCCTCGCGAAGGATGTGCGCGAACTTTGATCGGTGACGATTCTATCGAGGACATGCTCGGCTTCCATCCACCGCTTGCGGACGACCCGCTCGCGGAACAACCATGCGGAAAGTGTCGCGACAAAAAGAAATCCAAAGAGCCAGGCCATGTGGGCTGATGCGAAATTGGACCCCGGCTACAAGTCATGCATCCGATAACCGAACCCGCGGATGGTCTCGATGCAATCGGCCGCTTTGCCCAGCTTTTCGCGGAGGCGGCGGACGTGGGTATCGACGGTGCGTGTGTCGATGGCGCTTTCGTAGCCCCACACGTCGTTGAGCAGGACATCGCGGCTCTGCACGCGTCCGCGCCGCTCAATGAGCGTGGAGAGGAGCTTGAACTCGGTGGCGGTGAGCTCGAGTTCCTTGCCCCGGATGCTGACCTGATGGCGGACGCGATCGACGGTGATATCGCCGAGTTTGAGGATGTCGGCGACTTCCTGCGGGGCGTTCGTGCGGCGGAGAACGCTCTGTACGCGGAGTGCGAGTTCGCGCGGCGAGAACGGCTTGGTCATGTAGTCATCCGCGCCCAGTTCGAATCCGAGGATGCGATCGACCTCGTCGGACTTAGCGGTGAGCATGATGATGGGGATGTGCTTTGTGCCGGAGTCGGATTTGAGAGCCTTACAGACTTCGAGGCCGCTCATGCCGGGTAGCATGAGGTCGAGCACAATGAGTGCGGGCATGTGCTCCCGCGCACTGGCGAGGGCGGACGGTCCGTCGTCGGCATTCAACGTGCCGTAGCCGGCGGATTTCAGGCTGTTGGTGACGAGAGCGAGGACATCCTCCTCGTCGTCGGCGACCAATATTTTTTTGCTTGGTGTTTTAATCATGAGAGCTAAATGAAACCTAGGGGGGCTCTTCCACCGCGCAAGCCTAGAGGTTGTGACATTCGGGCAACAGGAATGCTACCGGCCTGTCACGAAAGCCGCAGGACTGTCACTGTCCGGGGAGCTTTTTCAGACCGGCCTCGACTTCGGCCAAGAGGCGTGCTCCATCTTCGCCGATCTCTCCCTTGGCCTGGATTTGCTGGATCAACTGCCTTCCTTTTTCAAAGTGCTCGCGGCCTTCCGCGGGTGTGGAAAACTTTGCCGAAAGCTGCCCGAGCGTGCGGCGGATCTGGGCTTCGCGGTGCAGGTGTACGGGGAGGCTTTCGCTTTTGCGGCTGGCGATTGCGGCCACCACAGCGGCTTGTTTGAGGATTTCGTAAGCCTCTTCCCCGCTGCTTTTTTCGATCCGCGATTCAGCAAGTTTGAAAAGCCGATCCCGACGCTCGACGAGGGTGCGAAACTCGCGGGTGCCGGCTTCCGGCGGCAAGGCGGGTTCGGTCCCGGCCTTCGGCGCGCCGGTTTTGTCGTCGGCTTGAGCCGGTTTTGTGGAGACCGGCAGGATGGCGATAACGGGACTCCCCGGCTTCCATTCCACCTGCTCGGCAGCCGGAGTGGATTGCTCAACGCCGCGCTCGGAGTGAATCAATGCGTCCAGTGACCGGTCTTGCTGGAGTCTCCAAAGAATGAGGCCGCCAAATGCGCAGCACGTTGTCAGGATGATCGCAGCGGTGATCCAGCCGATGCCGCCCGATTCCTCAGGGGTGGGTTCGTCGGGCACCGCGATAGCTTCCGGAGCGGGCTCAATCCGGACGGTGTTGGGGCGCGAGCTGGAGCGGGCAATCACCCCAAGTTCGGAGAGCTGTTCCTCGGGCACCTCAAGCATCGCCGCGAGGAGTTGCGCACGAACTTCGGAAAGGGTGGCGATGCCCATTCGGGCATCCACGACAAGCGGTTCGGTTCTCTCCGCCAGGGCAAAGCCTTCTTCGGAATAGCGCCACTTCAGCCACTGCGGCATCCATTCCACGTCCGAAAGAGCAGCAGGCTCGGCGGTGGGTGAGCCGGGCTCGCCCTTCACTACGAGCGCGACGATCCGCTCTTCTCCGCCCGCTGCGCGGAATACCCGCATCTGTTCTTGAATCAATTCCGCCCGTCCCGATTCCGGCGAAACGACGACGATGAGGTGCTGGGCCGAGCGCAGCGTGGCAGCGTAGTTCTCCAACTGCACGGGGTCGGCCGGGTCCGGCGAAATCGACAGGCGGTCCGGATAGGGCAGGCCGTGGCGGCTCGGGCGGCGAATCAGCGTGCGAGGCACGCGCAGTCCGTCAAATTCCCTGAAAAGCCAGTCGCACCAAAACGCATCCTCGAATGTAAAGCTGACAGCCGCCCACGAGGGAGCCTCATCCATTTCGGATGGCGAGAGCTCGTGTTCAGGCGTGCGTGGGAGTGACAACTGCATTGGTGATTCACAGAACTGAAAAGCAGTATCGGGGCCATCCCGCTCCTCGAAAGTCGCAACCGTGAATTCTGCTCAACTCCGCACTTGCCAGAGTTTGCGCCGGGGGCATAGTGCGCGCCCTTTTCCCGGCTCAAAATGGCGCCTGGGATTCATTTATAACGAACAACACTCTTTAATACTGACATGGCCAACGCCAACGACCTTCGCAAAGGAATGTGCATCCGCTACAACAGCAACCCGGCAATCGTGCTGGAAGTTATGCACCGCACTCCGGGCAACCTCCGCGCATTTGTCCAAGTGATCATCCGCTACATCGGCACTGGAAAAAGCGCCGATGTGCGCTTTGGCAGCACCGACAAAGTGGACCTCGTGGAAGTGGAACGCACGAAGCTCGACTTCAGTTACAAAGACCACACCGGCTACCAATTCATGGACCCGGATTCGTTTGAGACCATCACGTTTGACGAGTCGTTCGTCGGAGATGTGAAGGATTACCTCTCCGAGAATCAGCGCGTGGAAATCCTCTACGTTGAAGGAAAAGCCGCCAGCATCGAACTGCCGACGACCGTCACTCTTACCGTCACCGAATCGCCCGAAGGCGTCCGCGGAGACAGCGCGAACAACGTGCAAAAGATGGCTGTGCTCGAAACCGGCAAAGCGATTCAGGTGCCGCTCTTCATCAAGGAAGGCGAAAAAATCAAAGTGAGCACGACAGACGGCGGCTACCTCGGCCGGGCGTAATCGCTCCAAGGCAATCGCGAATTTATCCGCCCGCCGGGTGCCATGCGCACGGCGGGCGGTCTCGTTTTTGGGCGACTGCTCCGTTCTATCGAGGGTGCGAGACTTCGCGTTCTTCGCAGTCCCTTTGGTTTGGAAAAAGAATCAGGCTTTTCCCGAGTCGGGTTTCGCTTTTTCCACAAGCTTGCCGTGGCCCAGTTCCAGCACTTTGCGCTCGGCCCTCGTGAGGCTTTCAATCCCCGAGCGTGTGATTTTGTCCAACACCGGGTCCACTTCGAGTGTTACGAATTCAGCGGCATTCATCCGAGTGAGCCGCGATTCCCGCTGCCGGCGCTCAAACACCATGCGCTGAATCCAGAGCGGGTTACCGAAGCCGAGCTGCTTTGCCCACGCCCATCCCAGGACGCAGCCGAGCAAAATCCCCGCAGGCCCCACGGAGGTCGGCGTGTGTGTAAGCAAACAAACCGCAGCGAGTGCGAGGACTGCAATGGCATAGAACTTTGCGCGGAAGCGAAGCGGTATCACGAAGAACACGTTCAAGCGCTGCTCCAGCTCGGGCATGATCGTGGAGTATGCCGCAAGTACCGCAGCCGCCGGGGCTGAAAAGCCGACGACGCCGATGTTTTCGCCATGATTCGCGCGAAATACGGCCCATGAAACAAGTCCGCCGCCGACCCACGCAACCATGCTCATCGCGAGAAAATGTCTGCGCCCGATGATGGGTTCGACTTCCCTCCCGGCGGCGTATATGACTGTGAAATTGACGAGGAAATGCACCCAGTCGGAGTGAACCACTGCGTAAGAGAACCACTTCCAGTAATAGCCGCGTGCTGAAAGGTCACTGTCGATTTGAAACGCTTCCAGCAAATTCGTTCCCTCGCGCGCGCCCCAGAGCAAGTCAACGACCCAAAGTGCGGCCTGCACTCCTGCCCAGCCGAGGAGAATCGAAAGCATCAGCACGACCGCAGACGGTCGTCCTGGAGTCCAAACTCGTGGAAAAGCTGATGTATCTCGGCGAGGGGTTCGCATGGTTTTAGTATCGAATGATTAAACCCTCTCGCCTCCCGACGCAAAGGCCAAAAATCACGAATTTCACGACCGAATAATCCGGTGGAACGAAGTGGCGGGATTACTTGATTTCCGCAGGCTGCGCGGGAGGCGGCTCCGGGGCCGGGTCCTCAATCGCGAGTGTCGCACTTGCGGCGGGCCCGCTGACTTTCAGCGTGAATGCGCGGTCGCCTCGCGTGCCTGTGCCGGTTGCATCGACCTGCGGGATGCGGAGGTTTTCCAAAAGGAGCCTGCCGGTGAGCGAGTAGGTGCCGTCCGCGTGGCGGCCCTCGGCTTTTTCGAGCGTCACGGTGTTTCCATCGAGGGTGAAATTTGCCTTGGTGTCCGTCACGACGCCGCCTTTCCAATTGAGCGGGAGTTTCCCGTTTTCGAGGGAGATTGCGCCGCCGAGCTTGATGGACTTGAGCGCGCCATCCGCTTTGAGCGTGCCGTTCACCGTGCCGGCGAGAGGCCATTCGTATCCGGTCAAAAGCGCGGTGTCTGCGAGGCGGAGATTTTTTGCCGTGAGCTGGATGCGCCCCACGGTGTCTTCGTTGAGGAGCTTGGTGAAATTGACATCCGGCCATCGCTGCCACAGGTCGAGAGGGAGGAGCGCGTCACCTTCCAGCCAGGTCTCGCCGTTCTTTTGCAGGCGGAGGCCGCGGAGGTTCACGAGGCTGGGGCCGACGCCTACGGAAGCGCTGAGGATCGTTCCGTTTTGGCTAATCTTGAAGTTATCGAAAAGCAGGTGTTCCCGCTCGACGGTGCCGGAGAGTTCCGCATCGAGCGGGTGCGTGGCGTTGGAACCGAGGAGGTGAAAGCGTCCGAGCTTTGCAGTGAAATCGCCCTTGCTCATATCGCCGGTCCATTTTCCAGCCCAGGAAAACAGAGCGCTCCCCGCGACCGGTGCGGGCAGGATGGGCGGGCCGAGAAGTGCGCCGTAGAGCCGGAGGTCGCGCAGGGAAACGCGCACGCGACCGTCGAAGCCGCCGCCGTCGAGGCTCACGGTGCCGTTGGCGCGGAGATAGTCGTCATCGTTGTCAAACTGCGCGTTCACGATTTGCACTTCGCGGCCTTTGAAAACGAGCGCGCCGGTGAGTTGGTCGAGCGGGGCCGTACGCCATTTGAGATCCTTGCCGTTCACGATGATCTGGCCGTCGTAGCTCGGCGCACCTCCGCCTTTTTGGCCGCTGCAGCTCACGGAACCGCGAAGGAAAAGCTCTCCCGCAGTGTAGGTAAATTCCGGCAGCAGCAGGGCGGAGAGCTCGGTGAGATTGCGGACGGAGGCGTCGATTTTGAGATCAAACGGCAACTCCCACCACTTCGCGCCGGGCTGAGGCATTGCGAGTGTGCCGTTGAGGGAAAGTTCGTTGGAGCCTTGCTTGAGCTTGCACTCCGGGACGACCAGCCGCTGGTCCACGACGGAGAAACCAAGGACGAGCGTGTCCCATTGGCGCGATTCCCATTGGACCCGGTCAGCCTCCAGCCTCACGCGGGAGTCGCCGAGTGTGATGTCGCGCGGGCTCCCGTGAAAAATAAACGTGCCTTCGCGGATGATGCCGCCGGCCGCGTCGCTGAGGCCGAGGAATGTCGAAAGGGTGCCGAGGTTGATGCTGGCAAATTTGCCATTCACGCTGAGGCGGAGTTCCTTATCGCTTGGAATCGTTTCCGCCTGCACATCGAGCCTGCCGCCAAACGCATCGAGTTGCGTATCCCACGAGAGCTTTCCTTTCGACAAGTCCGCGAGGGAAACGGTGAATGTGTTCACTTTCAGCTCCGGCGCGAGAACCATGCCCGCAGCAGTGACGCGCGCGCCTTCGAGATTCGTCCGCCCGCGCACTTCCCGGAAGACTTTGTCGAACCATTGGTTCTTCACGGTGATTTGTCCGGCGACGAAGTTTCCAGGCTCTATCGCGCTCACGCTGAAGCGCAAATCCTGGGCCCGTGCAAACTCTCCGCCCCGCTGAATCACGACATCGGCATCGCGTACGTGGAACGTCAGCGGCGTGCAGGTCTTCCCTCCGGTAAGCCGTTTGCGCAGCCAATCGCCGGAGGCAGCGGAGGGAATGCGGTCGTTGCGGGTGAGCTCCAGTTTTGCAGAAATTCCGTCGAGCTCCAGTTCCTGCCACAAGACGCCGTTGTTTCCCTGCGGCTCCGCGCCGAGACGTGCAGCGCCCGCACGAATCCAACCCGCGACGGGCGCGGGGAAGAGATTGCTCCACGCAAACCAGCCGCGTGCCCGGCGGACTTCCAGCCGCGTGGCTGCGCCGGTCTGCGACGCGTAGCTCCACACGGAATCTCGAATGACGATCGGCTCAAAGATGGTTCCCTCGACAGCGCCGATGTGGACGTCAATCCCGCGCCGCCAGCTTTCCACCTTGATGAAGGCTCGCACGACATGGGGAAAAACGGGGGCCTGGATGGCGATGCAGACGAGCAGGATCAGCCAGAGAAACAGCAATCGGAGTTTGCCGAGGAAGCCGCGCTTTTTGCCACGTTTTTTGAATGATGCTGAATGGTCCGCCACTGTGAGGGTGCGAACCTTAGCGGCTCTTTCAGAAAAGTCACGCGGGCCGAACGAAAGCTGGATTTCGTTTCCGCATCGGGCAATGAAGGAACGATGCAACGTCTTCCTGCGCTTCTTTTTGCAATTCTCGCTCTATTCCTCGGTGCCTGCTCCGGCGGCTCCGTGTCCTATCATTATTCGCCATCCAAAGGCGGGCGGATTGTCGATGGGCGCGCTGAAGTCACCGACGATGCGCCAGACGAGGTGAAAGCCGCCATCGCGGCCGGAAACCGGATCGCCGGGCTGCCGTACTGCTACGGCGGCGGGCGCTGCGAAGGCATCGATGGCCGCGGCTACGATTGCTCCGGCTCGGCATCCTATGTTCTTCGCGAAGCGGGTTTGCTCGGCGACTGGATGACATCATCCGGTTTTCGAAAATACGGACGCAGCGGCAGAGGAAAATGGATTACGGTTTATGCACGCTCCGGCCATGTATTTCTCGAGGTCGCCGGACTGCGTTTCGACACCGGCTGGCACGGCGCAGGCGAGAGCGGACCGCGATGGACGACGAAAAGCAGACCGGCGAAAGGCGCGGTATTGCGGCACCCGCCGGGCTTCTAGCGCTCTGTCAGTCGTCGTGTGAAGGGAAGCCAGCGTGTTTATCGGCTGTGATTTGTGACTGGTGAGAAGTGATTAGTCGCAAGCGGGATAACCACGCCAACACGCTTGCGGTGCGGGTTCAGGACATAGGTAACACAAGTGGTTCAGGACATGGGTAACACATTGGTCCCGAAAAACCTTCCGAAATGGGAGGATG
>JAYUSJ010000352.1:0-11415 GCA_043755735.1 Verrucomicrobiaceae bacterium
GCTCCGACTGGGACGAAATTGCCGGGGTCAATCGTCGAGCCTGCCTGCGCGACGAGGCTGGCGCGGCTTTGGCCGAGCGTCTCATAGCCAAATTGCTGGCTGTAGTTCGGCACTACGTAGGAGCCCGGCATCGCGACATACGTGAGGTTTGAAGGAAGCCCCATCGGCGTGTCTTCATTCATGTCCACGCGACCGTCGAGGAAGGCATTGATTGCTCCGCCCGAGAGATTGTTGATCGTGTAGCTTCCACCGACGCCGCCAATGGCACCAAGCGCATACGTCACGTTTCCGCCGGTGCGATTCAGACCTTGGATAGTGAAGTCGCTATTGGCGTTGATCGTGCCGATGTCCCAGCCCGTACCGACGGATGAGCCGAGGCCTTTCCAAGGCGTTCCTGCGCCAACAGTGATGGATTGAGCACCTCCGGCTGAACCAGCCAGATTGAAGAACAAGTCGGAATTCGTCCCGAGGTTTTGCGGGCCACGGAAGTCAACTACGTCATTTGGTGTGCCCTGATAGCGAATATGAGTGCCGGCTGGGATGATGACCTGCCCCGGTCCGGTGATAGTGCTGACGCGGGTGACGCTTGCGAGGCCCTGCCCAGCGTTGGCGATGCTTCCAGTGAGCATGTTGCCGGGACCGACGAGCGTAAAGCGGTCGCCCGGTTGGGTGTAAACGCCGGTCGCGCTTTGGAGGAAAAGCTCCGAGCTATCGGTAATCGTGAATCCCTGTGTGCTGCTCGTCGTGCCCGGTGCCCGAAGCTCAATCGCTGAACCCTTCACGGTGACAGGGCCGGAGCCGAGGCTTCCGGCGACGATCGCGTTGATACGCCCGCTGTGAACGAAAGTTCCACCGGAGTATGTGTTCAATGCACGAAGCTCCAACGTGCCGCCACCCACACCTTTGTGGACGGTGACTGCGCCATTGTTGTCAACGATGACCGATTCCACCGCGAGGATGTTTTGGTTATTATGGAAGAACAGTTCTTTCGCGCCCGCCGCCGCAGCACTCAGCCCGGAAGTGATCCGCCCCCGAGTCGCGGCGAGTCCGATGTTGCGCGCCTGGTTGTTGTTGTCGCTAATCACAACACCATCGCCGAGGAACAGCGTATCGGCGGCCGCAGCGAACTGTAGGCTTAGGCCGGCGTTGTTGGTCACGAACCGCAGACCCGCCATCTGCTGGTTCCCCGCCGCCAGAACCACCGCGGCGTTGGCGGCCCCGTTGAACGTGTAGCGGGTCGTGGCGACCGGGATGAATCCGGTCGCCGCCGCCTGGTTCGTGCTCGGCACATCAACGATACCGGTAAGCCCGGTGACACTCACGCCAGCGAAATTTGCCGCATTGGTCGTCGTCGCCCAAGGGAGCGTGACGCCGTTTGCGGTAGCGGCAGGCAAGGCCGCGCCGTTGAGAAGGAGCGGGTTGATTCGAGCATGGTCGCCGGTTGGCGTGCCGAGCGTGCCAAGCGTGCCTGCGATATGCAGGACACCACCGCCGACCGAACGCGTGAGGTTCGTAAGGTTCAACTGCGCACCTTGCGTGGCCGCTCCGCCACCTTTGTTGACCTGAATCTGATTCCGTCCGACACCAAGGACAACATTGCCCACTGTTTCCTGCTCATTCGTCGCGATCGCATCGTTGCCAATGTAGAAGAGCGAGCCGCCTTGAAGATTGATCTGAGCCGCGTCTCTCACACGGTCTGCGTCCGAAGCCTCCGGGAACTGGCGCGAACCGAGGGCGCCGTTATTGTGGAGGAGGAACTCACCGCTCTGACCGACGGTCACGCTGTTGACGTTTGGCAAATCGCCGCCCGCGCGGACCTGAATACGTCCACCGTTGCTGCCGATGACGAGGTCGCCGGAGAAATTCGAACTGCTGAGCAGGATGAGTTCGCCGTAGCCGGTCTTGGTGAGCGTTCCAGTGCCGGTGAGCGCATTGACGCCGGTGAGCGTTTGGAAGTTGCCGCCGAGCTGATGAGCGTTCGTATCAATCGTGCCGCCGCCGCTGCCAATGGTAATGGTGCGCGCACCGCTGGCAAGGACGTTGCCAACCTGATGGAACAAAGCACCGACGCTTGCCGGGGTGTGCACGGATCCGATCAATTGGAGCGTGCCGCCGTTGCTCAGCGTAAGTCCATTCGCCGCGTTGCCGAGCTGATGATTGTTGATCACACGCAGGATGCTGCCCGCACCGTCCACGCTGATTGCACCAGTAAAGGTCTGCACGCCGCGTGGGTCCACCACACCGGCTTCATCAATTGTCAGCGCGTTTGTGCCCGTGAGCGGATTTGCAACCGTCAACGTGCCGCCGCCGCCGCCGAGACGGTAGCCCGAAGCGCCCGGAGTGATCGTGCCGGAGTACGTGCGGAGTCCCACTGCGCCAAGGCTGAGGCTTGCGTCGCTGCTGAAGTCGAGGTTTGCCGAACTGTTCACGCCAAGCGCGAGCGAGCCGGTCGATGCACCGTTGATCGCCGGGAGCAATCCGTTCGCCGCAGCAAAGCCCGCGATGACCGTGGTCCCGTTTGGAGCCGTGACATCCACCGCGCCGCCGCCTGCGAGCGGGTCGGAGTTAAACTTGAATCCGCGTCCCGAGCCAATCGTCGCTGCGCCAAAGCTCTGCGTTCCGTTAAAGCCGAGGTTGCCCGCGCTGTGAATGACGTTCGTTGGGAGGGTTGCGCCGACGTTGTAGTTAAACGTCAATGTGCCGGCACCATCCTTGGTGATATTTGCCGTCGAAGTAGGAGCCGCATTGAGGATGAGTTCGCCATTTCCCGCAGCGGTTAGAACCGGAGCCGTCGCGCCTGCTGTGAAGTTGAGCGTGCCGATGGTGCTCGTTCCGCCTCCAACCCGCAGTCCAGTGTTCACGTCCACATTGATGGTCTCACCGGAGAGGTTACTTCCATTGATCAGCAATTGACCGGTTCCGCTGACGTTCGTTTCATTGCCTGCGCCGCCTGCACCCAGAGTGCTGGCGTTCAAAAGGAGCGTGCCTGCAGTGACCGCAGTGACTCCGGTGTAGGTGTTTACCGCACCGCCGAGAGCGAGCGTTCCGGTGCCTGTTTTGTTCAGCCCGCCCGCACCCGCGAGGTTCACATTGATCGCGCCTCCTGTGAGTGTCGAAGCGCCGAGGTTCGCTACCGTGAGCGTTCCACCGCCGATGATACGACCGCCGTTGCTGGTCAACGAACCGATGGTGTCGCTATTCGCGCCGATGTCGAGGATACCCTGCGTCATGGTGACGGTGGCAGTATCCGCGATTTGGTTCGATTGAGTGAGGCGGACGTTTGCGATGTCGCCGTTTGCGTTTGCTGCGTTGAGCGTTAGATTTCCTGCGATGCTGTTTCCCGCAACCGCGCTCAGGCGGAGTTGTCCGGCCGTGACGGTGGTGGTGCCGGTGTAAGCGTTCGTAGCTTGGAACTCCGTGAGGCCGGGGCCAGCGATGTTCAGGCCTAGACCGGCAGAGCTTTCACCAATCGCACCCGTAAAGGTGAGCGTGTCGCTTTGCACGGCCAATGTCGGCGTCGCCGCTGTGATGGTTCCGCCCGCAGCGGTCAGCTTGTTAAGTGTCTGGCTGGTGATCGTGAGAGTGCCATTTCCGAGGCTGAGCGAAGATGCCGTCGCATCATTGAGCAAATCGAGCGTGCTGCTCGCCGTCATCGCCACCGCACCGAGATCGATCGCATTGAGCGATCCGGTGGTCACGGAACCCGCGTCAGTGCCGAGCACCTCGTCGGCAGGAGCATCCGAGCCCGCGCCGCCATTATAAAGGACGCGGGCATAGCCACCGCCGCCGCCGTTCGTGTGCTTTACCACGATGCTGTGCGCACCAGCCGAGAGCGTGACCGCCGTGCCGATATTGGTCAGCGCGGAGACGACGCCGAGTGTGCCGATTTGCACACCGTCGATGTAAAGCACGAGGTTGTCATCGTTGTTTCCCTTGAACTGGTAAGAGCCCGCAGTCGTGATATTGAGCAAACCTTTCCAAAGTGCGCCGTTATTCACCGCGCCCAGACCACCCTGCGAATAGCCGGGGACTGGAGCAAGGGGCAAACCGCCCGAAGCACCCGCCTGCGGCATGTTCACTCCGGCATCAACGCGCGAGAAAGAGCGTGGATTCAGGAACAACGTGTCACCCGCAAACTGCGCAGTTGCGATGCCTGGGTTGTTGCCGAAGTTGAAATAGGTCGCATTCAGGCCGTTCACCCCTGCGGTGGAATTGGCGCTCTGCGCCTGTAGGCGCAGCGTGCCACCATTCAGTGCCACCGGAGCAGAGCCGAGCGCAGAAGCCGTATTGAGAATAACCGTACCGCTGTCGATCTGGAGAGTCCCCGACCCAACCGCGTTGGCGACGTTGGCATTAAGCGCACCGGTACCCAACCGAACGAGCGTGCCACCAGCGTAGGTGTTGCCGCCGGGGCTGGTAATCGTCACGGAGCCGTTTTGGGCGGCGCCAGGGACGCCGTAGAGCAACTGCGCACCAACTCCGCCGGTAATATTGCCGGAGATCGTCGCTGCCGTGCCTTGGGGATTCATTGAAGCATTGCTGCCGAGGGAGATGGCCCCGGCATAGGTGCCGGTGTTAAAGCGGATCGCGCCGAGCAGTCCGGTCGCTTCCAAAGCGCCGTAACCATTGAGCGTGATCGGGTTGGCGACCGAGAAGTTCCCATTGACCCAAAGCTGCCCGCCGTTGGCGGTCGTGCCGTTGACGGTGATGGGGACAGTCGTCGCACCGATGGCTGCCTGCGAGGCGAAGATCATGCGGCCTTGATTGAGCGTGTAGCTGCCGGTGAAGCCTCCGTTCGCTCCGCTCAAAGTAATACCAGCGGGTGCCGATGCAGCAAGGCCGTCCAGGGTGATGTTGCCATTACCTGTGATCGTATTGTTGTAAACCAGATTCGTCGTGCCGGGAGCGAAGATCAGGGTGCCATTGTTGGTGATGGCTGTGCCCGCTGCGAGGACGAGGTTGTTCGCCAGCTTGTCACCGAGTTGAAGCGCACCACCCGCGTCGATGGTCGTGCCACCAGCGAACGTATTGAGGCCCGTAAGCGTCTGGATTCCTGCGCCCTGCTTGATTAGCCCGAGACCGGCACCAGTGATCACTCCAGCGTAGGTCGTGTTTGCGGTTCCGTTGATGGTCAGTGTAGCCGCGGCAGCACTGGTCACCGTCTTGACGCCGGCCAGGCCTGTGACCGGGTTCGTCGCAAGGCTGCCGATGGTCTGGCTGAAGCCGTTGAAGTCGAGGGTGGCGTTATTCGCATCATTTTGCCCGAGTGTCACCGCAGTGGCGGTCGGGAGCGCGTTGGCAATCCCCATCCGCAGCGTGCCGACCGCAACGCCGGTGTTCAGCCACGTATTGCCAGTGGAATTGATCGTCCACGTGCCCCCGTCGGTCTTGGTCAGCGAACCGCCGGGAAGAGTGATTGTGCCGTTGATCACACCCGTGCCGGCTCCGCGAACGAACGCGATCCCGGTGTAGCCGCCGCCGGTCGCGGTGATGTTTCCGTTGACGTTGAGCGTCGAGCCAGCAGACGCATTCAAACCCGCAAGCCCGTCGCCGCCAAACTGAATCCCGCCAGCCCATGTGCTGGTGCCACTGCCTCCTAATAGCGTCGAGCGCGCGTTGCTTGCGTTGACGGTGTTGAGCACGAGGTTGACGCCCGCCCCGATCGAGTTACCAGCCAAGTCCACTTGGTTGCCGTTACCTCCCGCTGCCGCCAGACCGGGATTGACCGTGACGGTACCGCTGGTCAGCGCGTTGGCGTTGGACAGGCGCAAAGTCGTGTTGGTGGTATTGCCGATAACGGAATCGACCGTCATATTGCCGCCGAAGAGCGAGTTGTCGGCGGTGAGCACCACGGTGCCGCCGCCAGCCGCGCTCAGCGTGCCGGTGCCGCCCAAGGTGCCGGAGACCGTGAGGACGGTGCCGGTCTGCGCCGAGAGCGCACCGCCGCCCGCACCCACCGCGATCGTGCGCGTCGCACCGAGATCCATGTTTGCCGTGGAGCGCAGCGCTCCGCCGCCGAAGGCGATGGTGTTCGTCACCGAGGCGTCGCCCAGCCCGGTCGCCGCACCGATCTGCAGAGTGCCCTGGTTGATCGTCGTCGCTCCGCTGTACGTGTTGATACCGGAAAGAACCAGCGCTCCCGCACCGCTCTTGACGAGCCCGCCCGCACCCGAGGAATTGATGATTGCACCGCTGATGGTGGCGGTGTTCGCACCGACCGAAACAGTGCGATCGAGCGCCGAGCCGGTGTCATTAAGGTCGAGTCCGTTCAAGAAGGTCAGTGCATTGTTCGCCGTGGCGGCATTCAGCACGAGGGTCGTGGGCGCAAAATTCGCGCTACCCCACACCAGCGTCGCCGCAGCGCCGCCGAGGTTCACCGTGACCGGCGCACCAAAGGTACTGAAGCCGCTCGCACCGCCGGTGATCGCCACTTCGCCTGCCGCAGTGCCCACCGCGCGGCTGAATGCCACACCGGTTTCAAGCACGCCACCATTGAGCGAAAGGTTGCCGGCTCCCAAGCCAACAGCCTCATTGGCCCGCAGCACGCCGCCATTCACATTCGTGACGCCAGTATAAGTGTTCACGCCGGAAAGGACGAGCGTGCCCGCGCCCGCCTTGTTTAGCCCCGCAGTCCCCGCGACGATCGCGCTGATGGTCGCCGAGTCCGCCCCATTCGTCACCGTGATCGCTGGGGTCGCGCCTGAAAGTGTCAGAGTATCCGCCGCAATGTTTCCGGAAACCGTGTAGCCCGTCGTATTAAAAGTAAGCCCGCCCGCGCTGATGCCGGTGCCTGTATTGATCACCACCGCTCCGCCAGCCGCGCCGCCAAACACTCCGGTGTCCGTAGATGCTGCCAGCCATGCGACATTTGCCGCACTATCCCACCAATTTGTGAGTGTCGTATCCCAAGTCCCCGCGCCTCCAAGCGTGACACCGCCGGAAATAGCGGGATCCCAATCCAGATTAGCGGCGTTCGCCTGACCGAGCCCCATCGCGCTGAGTGTCGCAAGTGCAAGCGTGCGTGAGAGATATGCGATGAAGCCTTTTGTGATGCGGGTTTGTTTTGTGGAGCGAGTTTTCATGTGGTGACGTACGTTCTGTTGAGGTTCTGGCTGATGGATTTGAGGTGAATGTTGTAAGGAAAATTTCGGCACAATGCCGCAATAGTTCGCGTTTATTACGACCAACCCATCACCCCGTCAAGCGAGATTTCGCGCATTTTTATCATCGTTCCGACTCTGGAGAAATGACATATTCGCCACGTCCGCCGTATCCATTTATTTTCCGGTAAACCGGAGGAACGGGGACGGCTGACTACGACAGCATCCGAGCGCTCAAAATCCCGACTCACGCCCGATGCCGGGATCGGTATTCGCTCGGACGCCAGCCGACCCATTTCTTGAAGGTGCTGGAGAACACAAATGCGTTTTGATACCCGACTTTGTGGGCGACGACCTCGATTTTCTCGTCCGAGTCGGCGAGGAGCTTCGCCGCGGCCTGCATTCGGAGGTAAATCACATGGTTCATCGGGGAGCGTCCGATTTCCCGGCGGCACAGACGGCGGAGGTGCTCGCTGCTGGTGTGGCAGAGCGAGGTAAGGCGTTCGAGGGTCCATTCTTCCCCGAGCTTCATCGCGACTTGCTCCCAGAGGCTGCCGAGGCGCTCATCCCTCTGCCACGGGCGGGCAAAACTGGCGACGTAATAATGGATGACCTCCACCCAATGAACGAGGGCCGAAGGGGCGGTGCGGCTTTGCATCTCGTGCCAGAGCCCAAGCACCGCGTGGCGGAGGGGCTCCGGGTCGAATTTCGCCAAGGCGGGCGAACTGCTGGACATCACGGGCTTTTGACCCGCCGGCTGCTGGTAGCGCACCCAGGCGATGTCCCACGTTTTGCCGGGGTCTGCGTGGAACGCCAGCAGCACATGGGGCGGCGCGACGGTGGCCCAGCCGCTTTTTACCGCCTGCCACCGGCCATCGAGCAAAATCCGCCCGCTCCCGCCAAAGCACGCGAGCATGTAAGTGCCCGAGAGATCCATGCGCACCATCTCGAAAGGAGACGCCGCATTCGCCACCGCGACGTGTGCGATATGGCGGTTTGCCAGCGAGGGGCACTCCGCCGCGGCGACCTTCCGAATCTGCGTCTTTGCGCCGAGGACGGTTGTTTCCGAGAGCGGATTTTCTTTGCGAGGCATGGACGCGAGCTTACTCCACCGGAGAGCCTCGTGGCAATGGCCGTTCCGACGGGCGGAACGGAAGCGTGTGATTAAAGTGGAATGCGGACGAAGCGCGTCAGCGCGGCGTGGCACGAGCGCCCCGCTCGTGATCGTGTCCCGGACGCCCCGTCCGGGTCCCCCAAACGGCGAAGCCGCTCACCGATGAGCCGCGTGAAGTTGAAACGGAGCTTTTGCCTTTGCAGGCAGCACCGGACGGGGCGTCCGGGACACCTGCACGAACGAGGGCGTTCGTGCCACGGTGTTTCACTTTTTATCACACCCGAACGGAAGCCGCCCAAAGGTCGCCGTTTCATTTTTTGCGGAAAAGTCCACACTCCGCTCTAGCCAATCGGCTTTCCTTCCATATCCTCCGCGCCCTTTCTTTATGTATCGCACCACATCTTGTAACAGCCTGCGCGCTGAATCCGTCGGACAAACCGTAACCCTTGCCGGGTGGGTCAATTCGCGGCGCGACCATGGCGGCGTCATCTTTATCGACCTGCGCGATCGCGAGGGCTGGACCCAGGTGGTTTTCCGTCCGGAGGAATTTGCGCAAGTGTCCGAGCAGGCCCACGGGCTGAGGGCGGAGGACGTAATCCAGATCACCGGAAAAGTCGCGGCGCGCGTCGCCGGCACGGAGAACACACGGACGGCGACCGGCGGCATCGAAGTGATCGCCGCGGAGATCAAAGTGTTGAACAAATCGGAGGTCCCGCCATTCCCGCTCGACGACCCGAAAGTGAACGAAGACCTCCGCATGGAGTACCGCTATCTCGACCTTCGCACGGCCCACATGCAGCGCAATCTGAAGCTGCGTCATCGCGTGGTGAAGGCGACGCGCGACTTCCTCGATGAAGGCGGTTTTTTAGAAATCGAGACCCCCATTTTGTCAAACCCGACGCCGGAAGGTGCGCGCGATTTCCTCGTGCCGTCGCGGCTGAATCCGGGGACGTTTTACGCGCTGCCGCAGGCGCCGCAGCAGTACAAGCAGCTCCTGCAAGTCGCAGGGCTGGAGAAGTATTTCCAAATCGCCCGCTGCTTCCGCGATGAGGATCTTCGCGCGGACCGCCAGCCGGAGTTCACGCAGATCGACATCGAGGCTTCGTTCATCACGGAGCAGGATATTCAGACGCTCGTGGAAGGGCTGCTGACGCGGATTTTCAAAGAGAGCGTCGGCGTGGATATCCCGACGCCATTCCCGCGCATGGCTTACAGCGAGGCGATGAGCCGCTTTGGCAGCGACAAGCCGGACACGCGCTTCGGAATCGAACTGACGGAACTCACGGACATTTTCACGGCGTCGCAATTCAAAGTGTTTGCCTCCGTGGCAAACGGCGGCGGCGTCATCAAGGCCATCAACGCGAAAGGCGCGGCGGCGTTGCTCTCGAAAGAGCAGCTCAAAAAGTGGGAGGAATGGGTCAAGACGGAATGCGGCGCGAAAGGGCTCGCCTACGTGAAATGGACCGTCGGCGGCGAATGGGAATCGCCGATCGTGAAGTTCTTCAGCGACGCGGAAAAAGCCGCACTCGCCGAGCGCATGGGATTCACCGAGGGCGACGTGCTCTTCTTCGGCGCGGATGCAAAACTGGAGCCCGTCTGCGAAGTGCTCGGCCGCGTGCGGATGCGCTGCGCGGAGTTGCTCGGCCTGCTGAAGTCCAACGCGGACAAGCTGAACTTCCTGTGGGTCGTCGATTTTCCGCTGCTCGCATTTTCGCCGGAGGACAATCACTGGGTCGCCGTGCATCATCCATTCACCCGCCCGAAAGCGGAGGACGTGCCCGCGATGGAAGCCAGCGACTACGCGAAAGTGCGCGCCGTTGCTTACGATGTCGTGCTCAACGGCGTGGAACTCGGCGGCGGAAGCATCCGGATCCACGAGCGCGATTTGCAGGCAAAACTCTTCGAAGTGCTGGGCGTGAATGCCGAGCAGCAGCAGGTGAAATTCGGGCACATTTTAAAGGCGTTTAGCTTTGGCGCACCGCCGCACGGCGGGCTCGCGCTGGGCCTCGACCGGCTCGTCATGCTCATCGCAGGAGCCGACAGCATCCGCGACGTCATCGCATTTCCAAAGAACAACCGCGGCTGCGATCTGATGACGCAATCGCCGGTGGAAGTGGACTTCAAGCAACTGCGCGAAGTTTACATCCAGAGCACCGCGAAGAAACCGTGATGAGCGACCGCGCGAGCGAAGCCGTGGACTGCGGCAGCCTGCTGCCGCTATTCTCAGCCAGCCTGCTGGCGCTGAGTCTATCGGGGTTGCGAAGCAGAACGGCAATGTGCTTGCGAAGCGTTTGGCTCTCCGTGTTTAGGCACGTCCGTCCTACTCACCGCCAGCAGGCTGGCTTGCAAAAGCGGCAGCAGGCTGCCGCACTCCACGGCGCGATGCGCTCTCCAAACATACCAATCTCTTTTCTATGAAACAAATCGGCATCGGACTCGCGGGCTTTGGCACCGTCGGCGCAGGCGTATTCAAGCATCTGGAGCGCAACCGCGCGCTTCTCTCCGAGCGGCTCGGCGTAGAACTCGTGGTGAAAAAGGCCGCCGTGCGCGACTTGAAAAAAGACCGCGGAGTGAACGCACCCGCGTCGATTTTCACCACGAAATGGCAGGAAGTCGTCGATGATCCAGCGGTGCAAATCGTCGTCGAGCTGATGGGCGGAATCGACGAAGCACGCGCGCTCATTCTCCGCGCCATCGAGCTGGGAAAAATCGTCGTCACCGGCAACAAAGCGCTGCTCGCCGAGCACGGAAAAGAGATCTTCGATTTGGCCAGCGAGAAACAAGTGCCCGTCTTTTTCGAGGCCGCAGTCGCCGGCGGAATCCCGATCATCAAAGCCGTGCGGGAGAGCTTTGTGGGCAACCACATCAAGAGCATCCACGGCATCATCAACGGCACGACCAACTACATCCTCACACGCATGACCGAAGCCGGGCTCGACTACGGAGCCGCGCTGGCAGAGGCGCAGGCGCAAGGCTACGCGGAGTCCGACCCGACGCTCGACGTGAACGGCTGGGACGCCGCGCACAAAGCGATCATTCTCGCCTCGCTCGCGTATGGAACGTGGATTTGCCCGAGCAAAGTGTTCGTCGAAGGCATCGAGCAAGTCACCGCCCGCGACATCTGCTTTGCCAAAAAACTCGGCTACCGCATCAAGCTCCTCGGCATCATCAAAGCCGACGCCGGCGCGGAAATCGAAGTCC
>JAYUSJ010000353.1:0-11407 GCA_043755735.1 Verrucomicrobiaceae bacterium
CTTTCGACGGCATCGGCTCGAAGTCCCCCGCATGGCGCACCGAAAGAATCAGCGGGCTCTTCGCCGGGTCGCCCGGGATGACCGCCTTTGCCTCCAAAATTCCACCGCGGTAATCGAGCGCAAGGTCGCCCTTTTTTTTGTCCACGCTGTTGTGGCACGAATAGCAATGCTCCACGAGCAGCGGGCGAATCTTGCTCTCGAAAAACTCAAGCTGCGCCGGAGTGATCGTCTCCGCCGCCGCAGCAGCGGAAGCAAAGGCGAACGCCGCATACGCGGTAGTGAGCGGCGTTTTCATCGTAGTGTATGAGTCGGGATGGCGATTTTCAAAGCAGCGGATGTGACTGAATAACTCAGTCGCCGTCCATTTCCCTTATCAATATTTACAACGACGCTAAAAAATTCCGCGGTCGCCTGCCGATCGTGTGTGTTATTTTGGGTCTTGGTGCTTCGTCACTTCGCCGTTGCCTGGACCGGCAGTCGAGCGTCGCTATCTCGCAGCCAGGCATCCAACTTGGCGGCGAGGCGCTTGGCGAGGTCGGGGGATTTTGTGGCGAGGTTGTTTTTCTCTCCGATGTCGCTGCGCAGGTCGTAGAGTTCCAGCGAACCGTCGTCGTAGTTTTTGATGATTTTGTGGTCGCCCTCGCGAATGGCGCTGCCGAGGCGGTTCTGTTTGTGAAAGGCGTAATTGGGGTAGTGAAAGTAGAGCGCGTCGCGCTCGAAGCCGGCGGATTGAGTGAGCAGCGGCAGCAGGCTCTTGCCGTCGAGCGGATGGTTCGGCGTCGGGGGAAGGCCGGCAACTTCGAGAAGTGTCGGGTAGCAGTCCGTGCTGATCACGGGAGTGGAGTTGGTCGTGCCGGGCTGCACTTTGCCGGGCCAGCGGACGATCCACGGCACGCGGATGCCGCCTTCGTAGAGCATTCCTTTGAGGCCACGCAGCGGACGGTTGTCGCCATTGTAGCCGCCGTTGTCCGACTTGAAAATCACGAGCGTGTTGTCGCGCAAACCGGCTTCGTCGAGCGCCTTGAGGAAGCGTCCGATTGCGGTGTCCATGTCCTCGATCATCGCGGCGTAGATCGGATCTTTGATAGTCGTGCGCTGGCGGTATTTCGCGATGACTTCCTCGCGCGCGTGCATCGGGTAATGCACGGAGAACGGCCACCAGTTCAGGAAGAAGGGTCCATCACGAGGCTTGCGGATAAAGGCGATGGCCTCGTCGGCGAGCCGCTCCGGCAGGTATTCACCGGCGTTCCCATCCACGAGCGCCGGATTGCGATACGGCGCAAAGTAGCTGCGCGGACCGCCGCTCGAGTCCCCGCCGATGTTGACCTCGAAACCTTGTTTCTCCGGGCGAAGCTCCTTCTCCGCGACGCGCTGCTCCTCACGCGCCGTGTAGGAAAGATGCCATTTGCCGATGTGGGCCGTGGCGTAACCAGCCGCCGAGAGCCGCTCGGCAATCGTCACCGCCGCGAGCGGCAGATGCCGGATGTTTTCCGCCTCCTGCAACGCGGAGTCCTTCAGCGCAAAGCCGACCGCGTTTCCGGGCGCGTGGTTGGTGATTCGCAATCGTGCGGGCGACTGCCCCGTCATCATCGCCGCGCGGGTCGGGGTGCAAACGGGGGACGCGGCATACCCGCTCGTGAAACGCATGCCCTCCGCCGCCAACTGATCGAGCGCGGGCGTGTCCACCTGCGCATTGCCGTAACAGTGCAGATCCCGCCAGCCAAGATCGTCCGCCATGATGACGACGATGTTCGGCTTTTGCTCGGCGGCACGCAGCGGGCCTGCGGAGGCGGTGGCGAAGAGCGCCAGACAAAGGAGATGAAGTTTCATTCCAAGACCTGTGGAGGTTACTTGGACGGACGGGCTTTGAACGCTGCGAGACTCACCAGCGTGGGCGTGGCGGTGCTGGATTCGATGGCGGCGATCGCTTTGTCGAATTCCGCGAGCGTGTCCGCGCTGGACTTCTTGACCGTGGCCAAATAGGTGCGCGTTTTCTGTAATTCCGGCAGCACTTCCTTTGCGTGGGCTCCGTAGTTTTGCAGCGATTTGAGGCAGCCTTTCATGCGGTCTTTGCTGCCCCAGCGGTCGGGCTCGATGACGGACACGCAGAGCGCCATGCCTTCGCGGATGCCAAGGCGCGAGAGCAGTTCTAGTCCGGCGATGCGGACGCCGTCGCCGAACATCTCGTTGCTCGGCGCGAGCTTTTCGACGGCTTTGACGATGCTCGGCAGCAGCGCGACGAGGTCTTCGTCGGTGAGGCTTTTGAACGTCCTGCCGGCGGCGCTGCGCGGCACGCTGTCTTCGTGGGCGAGCAGCGATTGCACGGCGGGGATGAGCTTGGCTCGGTCAACGCCTTCGAGCGATTGGGCGAGGATGCTGCGCGGTCCGCGTGCGCCGGGAAACGGCGAAAAGAGCGAGAAGCTGGCGAAGCGCGCGGCCTGGCGGCGCGGGTCGGCGGGGTTCGTGCGCACGACGAGCGCGAGCAGGTCGCTCACGCTGGCTGTGCGCGCATCGGGGCCGAGCTCGGGCAGGGCTTCGGCGGCGAGGCACTGAATCCACGGGTCGGCGTCGGTGAGCAGCGCGCGGAGTTGCGGCGCGGCGGCATCGGCGCGCGGGCCGAGTTCGCCGAGGGCTTCGACGGCACCGTAGCGGGCGTCGCGATTTTGTCCTGCGAGCATTTTCAACAACACGGGGAGATGGTCGCCGTCGCGTTTCCCGAGCGCGGCGGCGGAGCGTCCGCGCACAAAGGGCGACCAGCTTGCGAGTCCGGCGAGCAGTTGCTCGGTGGTGCGTTTTTCGTAAAGGTTTGCGTCGCCGCGATAGGCGAAGTCGCGTCCGGCGGCGATGACGGCGGCGGTCTGCGCGGCATCGAGCGGCGGAACGATGAACGGTTTTTTTCCGGTAAGGCGCAGCGATTTCAGCGGCATCGCAAAGCCGAGCAGGTAGCTACCGCTGCAATCCCAGTTCTTATACGCGCCGCTCTCTTCCTCGCCGACGGGCGAGCCTTGGTAGAGGAACTTCGTGTCCCAGCCGCGCGCGAGGTCGTAGTACCACGCGTGTTCTTTCAAATACGCGCCGGTGGTCAGCGGGCCGCAGCGCGCGACGCCGGAGAGCGCCCAGAGGATGTTGAAAAAGTTTCCCGTGTGCCCTCGCTCGCGCTCGCTGTAGGCGGCAGCGGACATCTTCGCGAAAAACTCCGCAGCCTCGCGTTCGCCGAGAAGGTCGAAGAACACCGCAGCAGCGGCGCACTTGCCATTGTCCTCGTGCGCGAAGAATGGCTGATGGTCGCCGTAGGGCACCGCGCCTTTATTGACAAACCAGCGCAGCATCCTTGCCGACTTCACGAGCGCATTGTCGATGTCCGCGTGCTTCACGCCCGCCTCGCGAGCGAGCGCCAACCCGATGCTGAGCGAAAGCCCCGGCGCGTTCATCGCGCCGTAGCCTTCGAGATTGATGCCGTTCGGCGAAAAGCGATGCCCCCAATTCCCCACCGCGCTCTGCCCGCGCGCCGTCTCCAGCGCGAGCCGCTCGAGCCCCGGCAGCACCGACTTGTCGCCGGTCGTAGTGATGTATTCCGCGAGGAACATCATCACGTAGCCGTAGGACCATGAGAGATAACCCTTGTCGGTAAAGTCCGCCGCCCACTTCGCCTCTTTTTGGAGCAGAGGCATCCACTCCTTGTTCCCAGCCGACAGCAGCGCGAGCGCGTTGCAGCCGCGCACGATGCCGTGCATCCCCTTGCCGTAGTCCGCAGCGCCCATGCGCTGCGCGAGCGACGCAACGCCCAGCTCGAAAATGCGTTTCGATTTTGCACATGCATACGGCGCGGTGGCGCTGTAACTGCCGAGCACCGGCAGCTTCACTTCCACCGTTTCCGTCTTCCCCGCGCGCCAACGCAACAGCGGCAGCTTGCCGCCGCCCTTCTCCGACTCCGCCGTCGCGATGGCGTTGGCAAAAACGATGCGCGCATCGCCGGAAAAATCCTTCCCCTCGACTCCAAGAATGACATCGCCTGTGGTGAGCACCGCAGCCGCCGGCGAGCCCGTCGCCACCGCCGTCACGAGAATCTGCCGCGCATCCCGCGAGTGACCATTCGCCGTGAAAATCCACCCGCGCGCGCCGGTCGGCCCGAGCGCCCAGTCGTGCGCCGCGTCCTTCGCGAGCGTTGCGCCTTTTGTGAAGTCGGGCATCGCTGCGGATTTATCTGCCGGTGCCGCGAAAGCAGGAATCTGCGCCGCGAGAATGCCTGTGAGAGCGAGAGTGAGGAGTGTGTTTTTCATCGGGGTGGTTCAGCGTTTTTGCGCCTTCAGCATCTCGAGGTTGGCCTCGGCGAACGCCGTGCCCATCAGCGCAAAGGTCTTCGCGCAGCCGAGGTAGTGGTAGCCCGCGTTCGACGCGCCGCGTTTCCATTTGGTGGCCTCTTCCGGCGAAATCACCTCGGTCTCATACTTCGCGAGATATTCCTTCTGCTGCGCGTCGGTCATGGTGCCGTCTTTGTTTGGGCCGTTCTTGCTTTTGTTTTTGAGCGACGCGGCCATGGCTTTGATTTTGCCGCGCTTTTCATCAATGGCCGAAAGCTCCTCGGCCCAGAACGGCGCGGTGGGCACGGCGATGACGTTGCCTTTGAACTCCGGCAGCAGCGACGGAGCAGTCATCGCCTTTTGGAAAGCGACGGTTCCGTCATTCGCCTTCAAGCCGCCGACGCCGAGCACGCCGATGACGAACGGCATTTTGGGCGCGCCCAAATCCTTGCGCACGTCGCGGATGAAATCAGCCAGCCACACGCCGTATTTCGTGTAGTCCCTCGTCTTGCCGTCCGCGCCCGTGGGATAGGTGCTGCCGTCCACGAGGTCGTTGAAACCCTGAAGCCACACAAACCCCGCAATCTCATAACCCGCCGCAGCGTCGTAGGCTGGGCAGACGCGCTTCGGGTCGGCGAGCACCTTTTTCACATGCTCGACCATGTAGCGATAGAAGCGTCCGGTCTCCTTTGCCTTCGTCTCTTTTTCTGCGGCGATGTCTTTGCCTCTCTTCTGCATGTCCGCGAGTCTCGCCTCGCTGAATTCGTAAGGCCCGGCGCTCGGCGGGCGGAACTCGGTGTTCAGGCTCCGGCCGCCCCACGCGGTCTTGATGATGAGCACCGGTTCCGCGAGCGCAGCGTCCATCGCGAGGCCGAAGGTGAACTCCGGACCGATTTTCCCGCCATCCTCGGTGGGCTTATCGCCTCGGGCACCGAAGCCCGCAGTCAGCTTGCCGGTCCCCTCGCCATTCGCGCTGCCGTCGTATCTGCCGGTGAGATAGGAAATCCACGCGCCCTCGGCGATGGCGGGTTTCCCATCGGCCCCGCGCATCATTTTCAAAAGCGGCGCAGTCGCCGGGTCGTCGCCGATGTAGTCGAAGGTCTCGATGCGCGCATGTCCCTCCATGTTCGACTGCCCGGCGAGGATGAAGACTTTGAGCGGCTTCGCGTCTGCAGCGAATGAATCGCCGCAAAGCAGCGAGGTGAGAGCACAGAATGTGAGAATGAATTTCATAGTTTTTGTTTGAGTGGTTATGAGATTTTGAGTCAGGAGCGCGCGAAGAGGTGCGTCACTCTAAAACTGCACGGCAACGGATTTCTTGGCTTGCGGCTATTTATTTAATTTCGATGTAGCCTTTGGCTACGGCGACGGCGAGAGGTTTGCGGTGATGTCGATGCGGTCGAGCCCTTCATTTCTGCGCAGCCTTGCCCGTGTCTTGATGCTTCTTGATGAATGCTTTCGCTTCCGTCACGCGACGCTTGATGTCTTCTGCCTTTAACGCTTCGCCGAGCGCCGAGGCTTCTTCCTCATCCAGGATGTCGGGAACCGCGCTCTTTTTTCCGGTGTAGATGCGATACAGGTCTGCGACCGAAAAGTTGTCGTTGCGAAGGGTGTCGCGAGGGATGCCGGCGGCCTTCAAATTTGCCAGCGGGTTTCGGCCCCACGCATGCCGGTAATACACGGGCTCCGCCGGAATCGGGGTATGATTAAAAGTGGAAATGCGAGCGTAAGCGAGCCAAGGAGCGGCGGCATTTGCCTTTGGCTGTCTTACGGCTCTGCCGCCGTTTTTGTAGCGCGCAGCGCCTGATTTGATAACCACGCCTCTCGCCGGAACCGCAGTGTTCACAAATGGGCGCTTCGCGCTATAGCAACGGCGGCTGGAATGCCGCATTGCGGAGCGCAGCGGGTCCAAACCGATCTGCGGAGCAGCCGAGCGAAAAGTGCTTAAAGCGATCTGGCTGGCGGACGAGCAACCGTGTGGAAAACGGCTTCAAGCAGAGGTCCCATTATGGCTGCCGGACTATGAACGCGAGCAGGGAATGCTCGAAGAAGCGGTGCGCGAAAAGCTGCTCAAAATGAGCGCGGCGACGATGGAACGGCTGCTTGCTCCGTATCGCATGAGCCTCGGAAGTCGGGGGTGATGCGGGACGCGGCCGGGCACACTTTTGCGCCAACAAATCCCAATCCGCACCGAGCATTGGGACGTCGCCGGCCCCGGCTGGCTGGAGGCGGACACGGTCGCGCACTGCGGAGAATCGATGGCTGGGAACTTCTGCTGGACGGTCACGCTGACCGACGTGCACACGCAATAGACGGAGACACGAGCGGTCTGGAACAAAGGACAGCAAGGCGTCCAGAAGCGGATCGAGGAAGTGGAAGAAGCGTTGCCATTTGCCATCCTCGGGTTCTGAACTACTTTTCTGTCCGTCTGTGCATTTGCCTCTGTGCATTACCTCCGAGTCGAGGCCGCACAGGGAAAGCTCGAAGACTTCGAGCGATTCATTGCCGCCGTCCCTCACCGTAAACCGGAAGAAACCGACCGCTTGCCGGAGTGAGGGTAATGGAGTCAATCGCCCAGTTTTTTGAAACGAAGGAAACGCACGATGACCTCCACGTTGAGTCCGCTTCAATCAGGCCGACAGTCTGCCACCCGTCGCCACGACGCTCGCTGACTTTTTTCACGCAGCGGATAAGGTGAATGGTAAAATGCGGGACTCATTTGGTGTTAGTTTTTTCTACTTCATCGCCTGCCCCCAGTTCCCTGAAAACATTTGCCCTGCGCTGCATATCCGGTAGTTCCAACACATGGGCCATTTACTCCGACATTTTTTTCTCGCTGCTTGCATCATCTCTTGCTCGCTGACTGCGGTCATGGCGGACGATTCGGACGCCCCTGCCCAAGCCGCGTATCCCAGGCCGTTTTCCCGACCTGGTTCGATGGGAAAAGAATACAACACGTGGCGCGACGCAAAAGGTCCTGACGTCGGCGGCACGACTGTGGACGCGAAGCGCCTGCCGTCGCGCGTCGATAACTCCACGCGCCCGCAGTTCCCGCCGATTTACAAACAAAAGGGCGGAGCCTGTGGTCAGTTCACATCGATTGCCTCGATGTTCACCTACGAAATGAATGTGCTGAATGGCACCGTGGCCACCACGACAGACACGCAATTTCCCGCCGACTTTTCGTGGAACATGTGCAATGCGGCCGACAGTAAGCAAGGCTCGGAAGCGTTTCATGGTTGGGAAGTGGCCAAGCACATCGGGATTCCCACCGTCAAATCCTACGGACGCGTGGAAGGAGACAGAGACAAGATCGGCTTGTGGGCGAACGGTTACGACATCTGGCGCGAAGCGATGGAGTATCGCGTCGCCGGTTATCGATACACCCCGGTCGCCACCGTCTCACAGGTCAACGAAGCCCGCGGCTGGCTCTTCGACCGCAACCAACCCCAAGCTGGCAAAGAACCCATCGGCGGATTGCTGGCGCTCGATGGGCGAATGGGAGAGCTGAAAAAGGTCACCAAAACAATCCCCGAGGGAGAACATCTGGCGGGCGATGACGTGTGGGTCCGGTGGGGCCCCACCGGTTATGGGCACGGGATCACTTGTGTGGGATACGATGACCAGGTCGGATTCGATGAGAATGGCGATGGAAAGATTACCAACGACATCGATCGCAACGGCGATGGTAAAATCACGCTCGCGGATTGGGAACGCGGTGCCTTCATCGTAGTCAACTCATGGGGCGCGAACTGGTCGAAGGACGGCAAAATTTATCTACTCTACAGCGCAATGGTTGATCCCACTTGGGAGCGGGGGAATTTCCTCGGCAGGGTCGAGGTTTCCCGCTACCTTCCGCAGCGCACCCTAAAGCTCAAGCTCGCCTGCAACAATCGTTCCGCCCTGCGCGTGACCATCGGCATCGCCCGCGACAAAGATGCCACAACACCCGATCACGAATTCACCCCGCAAGTCCTCAACGGCTGGCCGCTCTTCGGCAAAGGAAACAACGTCGGCGCTGTTCCACTCGCTGGTCCTAGCGATGACAGCCCGCTCGAACTCGGCATTGATCTCACGCCCTTGCTCCAGAAGTTAGGCCCCGACGCCAATGGTAAAGGCCGCCTCTTCCTCCGCGTCGCCCGCTCAGAAAAAAGCGACGCCGCCGGCACACTGCACGCCTGCGCCGTTCGCAGTTACGATGACAAAGGTGCCTTCCTCAACGAAAGCGCCATCGACATCAAAGACGGAGCCTTCAACAGCACGCCGCTCACCTTGGAGACTGTAATCCCGTAACGAGCGCAACACGGAGATCAGCCAGCAGGACTCGCCATTGCCGGTCCAGTGGATTGCTACACCTCCGCCCGATCCGAACTGTTCCGTCGCGCGCCAGAATTCGCGGGAATGAGGCGGGGGCCGGTAAATTGGTGAACTGTGAGAGGCGTTCCCGGCACCAGCAGTCGAGTCGGTGATGGCTCCTGAGTAACACATTGCAAAGTTGAGACGTAGAGCGTTTTACGACCCCACACTTTTCCGGGGTTTCGCAGCGTTTTTTGCCAAACATTTTTCTGCAAAAACGGAGTCGCTCATTTTGGCAGAAAAATGGTTGGCAAAAAAAGGGCTCAAAAAGATTGCGATACTTCCTTCGTGTTATTCCCTACTCCTTCCGCCTCGGTCTTTTGCTGACTATCGGCAGGTCACCATAATCCAACTATGAAAACACTACTCATCATCGATATCCAAAATGACTTCCTTCCCGGCGGCGCGCTGGCGGTGCCGGGTGGCGATGAGATCATTCCTCTGGTGAATGCGATGATGCCGGGATTTGAGCTGATCGTTGCGACGCAGGACTGGCATCCGCCGGAGCACGGGAGTTTCGCGGCGAATCACGCGGGGCGGCGTCCATTTGAGCAGGCGGAGCTCGATGGGCTGCCGCAGACGCTGTGGCCGGTGCATTGCGTTCAGAATACGGGTGGGGCGTTGTTTGCTCCGGGGCTGGATACGCGGAAAATCGCGCGTGTTTTTCCGAAGGGGATGAATCCGCTTGTGGACAGCTACAGCGGCTTTTTCGACAACGGCCATCGCGGTTCCACGGGGCTGGCCGACTGGCTCAGCGGCCGCGGCGTGACGGAAATTTCGGTGTGCGGTCTGGCGACGGACTATTGTGTGAGGTTCACGGTGCTGGATGCGCTGCGCGAGGGCTTTCGTGTCACGTTGCTCGCCGATGCGTGCCGCGGGGTGAATCTCACGCCAGGCGATGTCGGACTGGCGATCGAAGAGATGCGTTTGGCGGGTGCAGTGGTTGTGTGAGGGTGGGCGGATTTGCCGTGACAACTCGTCGCTGCGCGGTGATGGAAACAGTCATGCCAGCCAAATTGCCAAATCACGATTCCGACGAAGCTTCTCTCGACGAGGTGCGCGCGGTCTATGCGGACCTCGCCAAGCGGCCTGTTCAGCGCGACTGCATCCGCCGCACAGAATGCTGCCAGTTTAAGCTCACGGGCGTCATGCCGCTTGTCACGAAGGGCGAAGTGGCGCTGATGGTGAAGGCCTTGCGCGCGGGCGGCCGCACGGAGTTGCCTACGCCGAAGATCGAGGGTGCATGCCCGATGTTGCAGGCGAACGGGAAGTGTCTGACTTACGAGGCGCGGCCTTTCGGCTGCCGCACGCACTTTTGCGAAGCGGCTGGCGGACCTTACGGGCGGAAGGAAGTCATCGATCTCATTCGCCGTCTGGAGTCGGTGGATACGGACCTGCAAGGCGAAGGCCCGCACAAGCTGGACGTGGGGCTGAAGCGCATGCTCCGGGAGTTAAAAGAAGGTCGGCGGTAGAATTTGTTTCCCTCCGGTGCGGGTGGCTGGTTAGAGAACAAGTTCTCTATGAAAATCCAGAACACCATTCTCGCGGCCACGATCGCGCTCACGACTTCCTTTCTCCAGGCTGCGGATGCGCCTGCGACTCCACCGATCGCTCCACCGCCGCCGAAGCCAAAGCCGACGCCGGCCCCGCGCACTGCGGAGTCTGCGGTGACGCCCAAGATGGCAAATGAGGGCCGCCACAAGAATTTCCTCGAAGCGGGGAAGAAGCCGGGCATTCAGCTCCTGTTTTTGGGTGACTCGATTTCTGATGCTTTTCCGGGACGCGGCAAGGCTGTTTGGACGGAGCACTACGCGCCTTTTAATGCCGTGAGTTTCGGTGTCTCGGGCGAGCGCACGGAGAATACGCTCGGCCATATCGCGGGCGGCGTTCTGGATGGCATGAGCCCGAAGGTCGTGGTGATCATGATTGGCACAAACAACGTCGGCCATTTCGCGGATGAGAAGCCGGAGTGGGCGGCAGCGGGCGTGAAGAAGATTGTGGGCGAGGTGCGTACGAAGCTCCCTGCCTCGAAGATTCTGCTTCTCGGCGTGTTCCCGAGGGACAAGAAGGGCTCGCCGCGCCGGGTCGCAGTCGAGGGGATCAACGCGATCATCAAGGGCTACGATGACGGCAAATCAGTGCGCTACTTGGACATCAGCTCGAAATTTCTCAGCCCGGAAGGGGACATCCCAAAGGACATCATGCCTGACGGGCTGCACCCGAACGAAGCGGGATACAAGGTCTGGGCGGAAGCGATGAAGCCGTTGCTCGATGAAATGATGAAGTAAGTTGCGGCGGACGCACCGGCACGGTAGGCAGTGCGGATGCTTAACACTTATCTGCTTATTTTCGGTGCAATCATTCTCGCGGCTGGCTTTCAGGGATTCCTCGCGGGGAGCAAGGCTTCGCTGATCGCGGCGGGCATTCTGGGTGCGCTGGTGATTGCCGGTGCGCTGTTTCAAGGCGGCGCAACGACGGCTGCCCACGTGATGGCGCTGGTCGGTTCGCTGGGCATTGCCGGGAAGTTTGTGCCTGGCTTCCTGAAGGCGGCCAACAAAGGAGCCGCGATTTGGCCTGCTGGTGTTCTCGGGATCATGAGCATTGTTGCGCTCGTGCTCGTCGGGAAGGCGTTGGCAGGCGTGTAGGCGTAGCGGGGGCGTTGTGACTTGTGACTTGTGAGACGTGACTTGTCGCAAGGCGTGGGTCAGGACATGGGTAACACATGTGGTTCAGGACATGGGTAACACCTG
>JAYUSJ010000354.1:0-11339 GCA_043755735.1 Verrucomicrobiaceae bacterium
GCCCTCCGCGTGGAGCGTTTTGGGCGAAGCCGCCGCAAGTCAGCGCACTCCAAACCTCGCAGGCATCGTGCAGGAAATCGTTTCCCGTCCCGGCTGGGCAAGCGGCAACGCCATCGCGCTTTTCATCGAAGGCGCCGGCCACCGCACTGCCGAGGCATTCGACAAATCCGGCGGCTCTCCGCCGAGCCTCAGCGTCACGTATTCCATCGAGTCCACCGCATCCTTCACGCAATGGCTGGCCGCCTTCCCCACGCTCACCGGCAACAACGCCCTGCGCACCGCCAACCCCGATGGCGACGCCTTCAACAACCTGCTCGAATACGCCCTCACCACCAACCCCACGCAATCGAACGCCGCTCCCTACAGCGTCGCGCTGGAAGGCAACACGCTCGCCTTCACCTACACCCGCCCGAGTCTCGCGCCAGACCTCACCTACGCCGTCGAGTGGAGCCAAACCCTCGCCGCCGGGAGTTGGAGCACCGCCGGAGTCACGCAGCAAATCACCAGCGACAACGGCACTATCCGCACCGTGCGAGCCATCGTCCCCGCAGGCACCGCGGCGCTTTTCCTGCGGCTCAAAGTCACTGCGCCATGAACTCCGCCTTCCGTTGCAGCTTCCGTTTCGCCACCGTTCTCGTCTGCGTTTTTTTGGCGTGCCTTGGCATCGAGGCGCGGGCGCAGGGCTTGCCGGTGGAGTGGAGTTCGCTGGATATTGGCGGGCCGGGGGTTGCGGGGAGTGGGGCGCAGAATGGCGGGACTTGGACGGTGCGGGGCGGCGGGGCGGGTGTATGGGGAAAGCAAAACGGCGGTGACGGACTAATGGTGGGAGGCGCAAAGCGCCGTGGATTGCGGCAGACTGCAGCCTTCGACCCGGCAGTTCGGCGATTCGCTCACGGTTAAACCGCTGATCGAATTTCGTTAAGTGTGGTTCGCTGTGCTTCCCGATTTTTTCATGTTTGGGGCGCGGCGCCATTCATTTTGAGTCCGCATCGGAAATGCTGCTTCCGTTTCACTGCTCCGCTTCCTAGCTTCCGCCGCCATGCATCAACTGTTGCACGACATCGCATATTGTATCGTGACGGCTTGGCTCTTCGGGGTCATCGCGCACTTCTTTCGGCAGCCCGCAATTCTGGCGTATCTCGTCGGCGGTTTCGTCATCGGCCCGAATGTCGTCGGTCTCGTGAAAGGGCAGGAGGAAATCCAGACCATCTCGGAGCTCGGTTTGATCTTCCTCCTTTTTATGATCGGCCTTGAGATCGATCTGAAAAAAATCGCGCGCGCCGGACGCTCCATCACGGTCACTGGTGCCGTGCAAGTCATCGGCGGCACGATTCTCGGCGTGGTCTTTTTCAAAATGATCGGCGTCCCGCTCGGAGGCGGTCAGTGGGATGCTTTGTACCTCGCCGTGGCTGCGTCGCTGAGCAGCACGGTCATCATCGTGAAAATCCTCTACGACAAGCGCGAGCTGGATACCGTGACCGGCCGCGTGACGCTCGGAGTGCTCGTGCTTCAGGACCTTTTTGCCATTCTTTTTCTCGCCGTGCAGCCGAGCCTGAACGAGCTGAAACTCTCGGTGATCGCCATGTCGTTTGGGCGCGCGATCATCCTCGTCGGCTCTGCGATGGCTGTGAGCCGCTATATCCTCCCGGTGATTTTCCGCGCGATTTCCCGCATGCCGGAACTCGTGCTCGTCGGCGCGCTGGCGTGGTGTTTTCTACTCGGCGAATTTGGTGCGTGGCTCAGGCTCTCGCGGGAAATGGGCGCTCTGATCGCGGGCGTTTCGCTGTCCACTTTTCCCTATGCGCTCGATGTCACTGCGAAAGTCACGAGCCTGCGGGACTTCTTTGTCACGCTGTTTTTCGTGGGTCTCGGGATGAGCATCCCGCTTCCCAACACGCAGATCGTTCTTTGGGCTGCGGGATTCGCGGTGTTCGTGGTTTTCAGCCGGTGGATCACCACATTCACCCCGCTCTACGCGATGCGGCAGGGCCTGCGGGCGAGCATGCTGCCCGCGCTTAATCTCAGCCAGATTAGCGAATTCTCACTCGTTGTCCTTCAGCTCGGCGTGCTGTCGAATCACATCTCCGCCCAGACGAAGGGCATGGCGTCGCTTTCTTTCGTCATGCTCGCCGCGATCAGCGCGACCGCCATGATGAAGAGCGACGGCCTCACCCGGCGGCTCGTGCCCATGCTGAAGCGCAGCGGGCTCAAAGACCTCGACCATGGGCACGCGGAAAGTGCCCACGAAGCGGGCGGACACGGTGCCGGCGCACGAATCGTCATCCTCGGTTTCTTTCGCACGGCGAGTTCGCTGCTCGCCGACATCCGCCGCGAAGCTCCGGAATTGCTGGCCGACCTCGCCGTGGTGGACTACAGCCCTGTCGCGCGGGAAGGCCTGAAAAAACAGGGTGTGCGGGTGATTTACGGCGACATCAGCCAGCGCGATACGCTCGTCCATGCAGGCATTGCTTCCGCACAAATGATCGTCTGCTCGGTGCCGGAATCGTTGCTGAAAGGAACCACGAATGAAAAGCTCGTCCGCCAGCTCCATGAGCTTGCGCCCGATGCGAAAATCCTCGTGACCGCCGAGACCCTCGCCGCCGTGCCCGTGCTGTACGCCGCGGGTGCGGACTACGTAAGTGTGGGGCGTCTTTTCGAAGCAGCCGACTTGCTCACCGCAATGCGGGCCGTGGACAAAGACACGCTTCCGGACAAGCGCACGGAACTCGAGAGCCGGATGATCGCGCGCGACGAAATCCTCCCGTAAGCGCGCGCACGTTGACTTTCTAATTGGTCTCGCGTCGGCGGAGACGAATCTAAAGACGCACGCGTTTTGAGTCGCCGCGGCGGGGCGGAGGATGTGAGATGCGCTGCATCATGAAATCCTTCCTTACACTCATCGCCTTCTTCGCGCTCCTTTGCAGCCTGTCTTCGGCTGCGGAGAAGCGACCGAACTTGCTCTTCATCCTCGTGGACGACCAGTCGCCGTTCGATTTGAAGACCTACAATCCCAAGTCGCCGCTCGACACGCCGCACATCGACCGGCTCGCGCGGGAGGGCATGGTCTTCGATGGTGCGTATCACATGGGCTCGTTCAGCGGCGCGGTCTGCACGCCGTCGCGGCACATGATTATGAGCGGCCGCACCGTGTGGCATTTGCCCATCGGGCCGGGAGCGAAGGCGCATTGCCCGCCCGGCATCGTGGAGCAGACCATCCCCGCGGTCTTCAATCGCGCGGGTTACGCCACGATGCGGACCTGCAAGCAGGGCAACAGCTACGAGGGCGCAAACAAACTTTTCACCGTGCGGCACGACGCCACCAAACGCGGCGGGACGGCGGAAAGCGGCAGCGCCTGGCATGGCGACCGCGTGATGGATTACCTTCAGCAGCGCGAGACGGCGAAGGATGCGAAACCGTTCCTCATTTACTACGGCTTCTCGCATCCGCACGACGTGCGCGACGGCACGCCCGAGCTGCTGGCGAAATACGGCGCGGTGAATCACACGGACAAAAGTGCGCCTCCGCCCGCAAATGCGAAGCAGCCCGCGCTGCCGCCAAATTATCTCCCCGCGCATCCCTTTCAGCACGGTCATCCCGGCCTGCGCGATGAAGTCGCGGTGAGCGGCGTGTGGGAGCGGCGCGATGAACGCACCATCCGCAACGAACTGGGCCGCGAGTTTGCGTGCAGCGAGAATATCGACATCCAGATTGGCCGCGTGCTCGCGAAGCTCGAGGCGATGGGCGAACTCGAAAATACTTACATCATCTATACCGCCGATCACGGCATGGCGATCGGCCGCCATGGCTTGCAGGGAAAACAGAACCTCTACCAGCACACGTGGCGCGTGCCGTTTATCGTCAAAGGCCCCGGTATCAAGGCGGGCAGCCGCGTGGAGGGAAACATCTACCTGCTCGACGTACTCGCCACTCTCTGCGACCTCGCCGGCGTTCCCGCGCCGGAGACGAACGAAGGCCGCAGCTTCAAGCCCGTGCTCGAAGGCAAACAGCCAGCCATGCGCGACGTGCTCTTCGGTGTGTATAACGGCGGCACCAAGCCCGGAATGCGCAGCGTGAAAAAGGGCGACTGGAAGCTCATCCAATACGACGTGATGAACGGCGCGGTGCACGAGACGCAGCTCTTCAATCTCGCGGAAAATCCGAATGAGTTTGTGAAGGAACATCACGACCCCGCCATCGTCGCGCTCACCGGAGTGAAGCCGGAACCGCATCAGCTCAATCTCGCCGCCGACCCGCGCCACGCAGCAAAGCTCGCCGAGATGCAGTCGCTGCTGCTCGCCGAAATGCGCAGCCTCAACGACCCGTGGCGCTTGTGGAATCAGCCCGCCGACGACCTCGCCGCACCGTCCGAAGAGCCGCTCTCAAAGCAGGGTAAACGCAAAGGCGCGAAGAAACAGAAGTGAACCCATCGCCCATGAAAACCTTCATCACGCTCTTTTCGTTCCTCACATTCGTTTGCGGCACGACGCTCGCCGCAGACAAGCCCAACATCATCTTCGTGATGGCCGACGACATGGGCTGGGGCCAGACCGGCTATCGCGGGCATCCCGTACTCAAAACGCCAAACCTCGACGCGATGGCGGCAAACGGGCTCCGCTTCGAGCGATTCTATGCGGGCAATCCCGTCTGCTCGCCGACGCGCGCGAGCGTGCTCACGGGCCGCTCCAATGAACGCACCGGCGTGCTTTCTCACGGCTACGCACTGCGCACGCAGGAGAAAACCATCGCGCAGGCGCTGAAGGGCGCGGGCTATGTCACCGGGCACTTTGGCAAGTGGCATCTCAGTGGCTACAAAGGCCCCGGCGCTCCCGTGCTCGCCGACGATCCGCGCAATCCCGGCGCGTTCGGTTTTGATGAATGGGTATCCGCGACGAACTTTTTCGACATGGACCCGTGGATGGGGCGCAACGGTGTGCCGGAGCAACTCATCGGCGAGTCCTCCGAACTCGCCGTAGCCGAAGCGGTGAAGTTCCTGGAAAAACATCGCGCCGGCGGAAAGCCGGTGTTCGCCATCATTTGGTATGGCACGCCGCACTCCCCTTTCCGCGCGAGCGATGCGGACAAGGCGCCGTTTGCCTCGTTGAAGGAAGCGTCTGCCGATCACCACGGCGAACTCGTCGCGATGGACCGCAGCATCGGCACGCTGCGCGCAAAGCTGCGCGACCTCGGACTCGCGGATAATACGCTGCTTGTCTTCAACAGCGACAACGGCGGTCTGCCGGGCATCGAGCCGGACACCACCGGCGGACTGCGCGGCAACAAGAGCCAGGTCTATGAAGGCGGACTGCGCGTGCCCGGCATCATGGAATGGCCCGCAGTCATCAAGCCGCGCATCACCAGCCATCCCGCAAGCACGATGGACCTTTTCCCCACCGTCGCCGACATCGTAGGCCTGCCAGCGACCTCGTTCATCCAGCCTGTGGATGGAGTGAGCCTCAAGCCGCTGTTTTCCGCCGAGACCGGCCCGCGCGCACAGCCCATCGGCTTTCGCTTCGGCAGCAAGACCGCGCTGGTGGACAACCGCCACAAGATTCTCGCCAATAACCTCAAGAGCGGCCCGTTCGAGCTTTACGATCTCGAAGCCGATCCGGGCGAAACAAAGGATCTCAGTGCCGCGCAGCCGGAGTTGTTCGAGCGGATGAAAAAGCAACTGCTCGCCTTCAATGAAAGCGTGGACGCGAGCTTCGCGGGCAAGGATTACCCCGAAGGAAAAGTGACGCCACCGGACCCGGAATCGATCAGTTGGTTTGAAGCCGAGCGTTATCAAAAATGGCTGCCGCAATGGAAAGACTACTGGGCCTACAAGGGCTACCTGACCCCCGGCGCGAAAGGCGGAAAGAAGCCCGGCAACAAAAAGAAAGACTGATCCCGAGCGCGGCATTTTCACCCGCGACCTCCAGCTCGCGATGCGGGCGCACAAGCGGCTCGAAGTGGGCGCGGTGCTAATCAATCAAGTGCCTGCCTTCCGCGTGGAGACCATGCCATACGGCGGAATCAAAGACAGCGGCCTTGGCCGCGATGGGATTCGCTACGCGATGAAGGAAATGACGGAGCCGCGAGCGGTGATCATCCGCAAGACGTTTTAGCCAGCGCCACGCCGCCGAGTATCTGAAACTCGGGAAGCCGAGAGTTGAACCGCGCTGAGGAATCTCAGTCCCGTGGCGACTTCGCGCACGGGCCGATGATGGCATCGATACAGGTTTTCTTTGCGGGGTTTGGCTGGGGAAGCGTGTCCCAATCGTTGGTCCTTCGAAAGTGGCGCTGCCCAGTGCAACAGATCGCGCGTAGCCGTTGTCGGCGTCTTTGGTGGACACCTTACCGTATTGCGCCCGCACCATCGCGCGGCCTTCATCGTGTTCGAGTTCGATCGCGCAGCCCAGTTCCCCAAATCAATTCGGTGTGGCGTCTTCGATGATGGATTCATTGAGATTCATCAGGCTTGGCGTTTTGCGTCTAAATGACCAAACCAAGTATTTTCAAGGGTTTGAGCGTGAGCAGGCATCATTCGACGGTTTGCGTCTAAATGAAAATCAGGCCCAGTTCCCCAAACCAATTCGGTGCGGCGACTTCGACGATGGATTCGTTGAGGGACATCGGCGCATCTTAGAGTTGCGCCTCGGAAAGCGGTGTCCCATCCCACAGTTTGCCGGTATCGAGGGCCTCGATCATCTCCTTTGTCTGTCGAAGTAGCTGATCTGCCGGGACGTCGTTGTAGGTGACAACAGAGAAGATGCGTTCGCGAGGTGAGACAGCTATGGCCAAGTCCTGCACTTGCTGGAGCAAATGCCGTGAACGCTCGATGTCGCCGAGCAATGCATATGGAATGTGCATCGCTTGCATGTGATTGAGCCGGATCACGGCGGAACCAACGCCCTCGGTAGCTGCACCCCGCTCATAGAGCGCGACAATCTCTTTGAGGTCTGCCGTCGGAACGGGCCGACCAGCTCTTCGGCGAGCCTCCGAATAATTGAACGCGTTAGCGAGCAACGAGAGATCCGATTCTTCATTGGTCAGGCGGCGAGGTAAAGTTTCGTATGTCTTCACCGCTTCCTCGTATTCACCTGCCGTCATGCAAAGTTGGCCCAAGTCGGACCGCAATGAGCCCTCAATGCCAGAATCTGCGGTGTCCTTAATGGCTTTCAGCCGTGCTTGGCAAAGTGTAATGGCATCAAGGTAGCGCTTCTTGACCTTCAACAGCCCCACTAACTCACCATACGCAGGCGAAAAAAATGGATCGACTTCGATGGCCTTTTTGAGGGCCCCTTCAACCGCGTCAATTCGACCGAATGCGCGGGAGACTTGTGCGACTTGGTAGTGGCACTCCGCTCTGTCAGGATATTCGCGCTTGAGAGCTTCAACGGCCTCTGTCGCGCGCTCGTCGTCAAGATCCTCAATCGCTCGGCCCGCCTCCTTGATGAGGAAGTCGAGACCTCGGACGTCATACTCGGTAATCTTCTCGCGCAGCAACGTGTATTCGTGGGCCAAACGAGATCCGAATCCACGCGCCGCAGCCAAGGTCGGATTTCGGCGACTGAGTTCCGAGACCTCTGGGTCGATGTCTTCCCAAATCACAATTTGTTCCTTCAACGGAACCCTTGGATCATAATGAATCTGGCAGTGGGGCTTTGTTCCGAGCTCCTTCTCTGCCAGTTCGAGCCGCTTTTGTAGCAATCCCGTCTTCTCCTTAGGCATCGGCGGCACTGGACTCGCCACCGTTAGAAGCTGCGGTGGCCGGGTGTTCTCGGCTTTACTCACAGCCCGCGCAACACCCGCAATGCCATGAATATTTTGGTCATTCAGGGCGTAAATCAAAACCACCAACTGCGGCAGATGCAGCGTACATATTCCACCGACATCCGTTAGCCCTGTTCGGGAGTCAATCAGGACGTAATCGGGCGAGTAGGTTCTCTCGATGTCTGCCTTCCAATTCTCGATGAAACGTTCCCCATCGAATTTATCGTAAAGTTCCGTCCAGTTTATGCGAGCACGGTCCCGGTTGTATTGCTGGTCCTTCTTACCGCTTGGCATCAGCCACAGCTTCCCTCGGAGATGCGTTGAAGAAGGCACGCATTCACGCACAAAAGAGCCGATGGGTGGCGCCTTTCCCGTCGCGAGATACTCAGCAACGTATTCCACTACCCCCGCGTTTCCCTTGGCGCATCCAAGACCCTCGAACGCGTCCAATCCTGGAGCTTCAAGATCAAAATCAATCAACAATACTCGCCGCCCTTCCTTGGCGAGCATGGCGGCTACGTTGGCCAGAGCCATCGTGCGGCCAACGCCGCCTTTGTAGGAATAGAAGGTGACCCAAAAAGTGTTCATTGCACGTTTGCAATTAGAAGTCCGCGTGCGGCGTTGAACCCGCGAATTAGTGGTTTCGGCACGGTTTCCGTTTGGGGTCCGCTCGTCCGACCGCTGCTGGCCGGGAAGCGGACCTGATACTCGGCTTCCCAGTAGCCGCCGAGCTGCACGGCGATCGTCTGGTTTGCGGTTTGTTCGGCGCGGCGCCAGCGCCGGTCCCTGATCCACTCATAGACTGCCGGGTGGGCCATCAACGCACGCAGGAAGTAACCCATGGAACGGCTCACGCGTTGCGTGCCACGTGCCCAGCGGTGCAGGGTCTTTCCGCCCATGCCAAGCGCTTCTGCAGCCTCGGTCTGGTCGATCTGGAACTGCTCCAGAAATGAGCGGACCGCAGCAGCCGGCAGGGTGTCTTGGTGTTGCTCAACGGCCGTCTCTATGCGCCGAGACGACTCGGGAGGGATTGTGTCCTCGCCGCACTTACCGCAGCGGAGGATGAGAAGTTTCGGCACGGTCAGGGACTCGCCTTCGGGGAGGTCGAGGCGATAGTCCTCGATCACCTCTTGGTAGTGGCCCTCGCCGCAAGCGAAGCAGGTTTCTGGATGATTGCTCATGGTCAAAGTCGTGTTTGGTCTATCTCGGAAGCGGTGGATAACCCGTGCTGTGCTCCTTCACTTGCAGCCAAGCCCTGCTGAGGTTCACCTGCACTCGGTTGTCTTGCAGTTTCACTTCGAAATAGACGGTGTCGGAGTCTTCCGGGTCGAGTAGAAGGCTCCCGTGGTAGCCCTGCCCGCCGGTCGGATAGACCTTAATGTGTATTTTGCAGCCTTCATCGATGTGTCTGATCAGCGCGTCGATAAGGACGACCCGCGAGAAGCCCCAAAGGACAATGTTCCTTTGGGTGATCCCGCTGAGATGGACGTCGTCATCGAGGCACGCATGTTTTATTTGTTGGACCACGTTCGGGCCCGCTAAGCGTTCAGGTCCGTTCATGGCCAGTGCTGATTGATACTCGGATGGTTCATGTAGTAGGTCAAGTGCTTATTGATACTTTTTCTCCTGTCACGCTCAACTCCCCGCTCAGCAGTTTCGGCAGTCCCGAGTTGTCGGGATCGCGCAGGGTGGCGAGGGAGCGAGATTGGTGGCTGTCGGCGGTCATTTTGATGGGCATCACATCTGGATACGGCCTGAGGAACCGCTCGTCGTTGAAGTGGATAATGTGGGCGGTGCCTTCGGCGATCCAGATTTCGGATTCCCTGGCGATGTGCGGGACGAAGGTCTGAACGGTGCGGCGGTTCTCAGCGGCGGTGACGAACACGAGGCCCGCTTGATAACCGACGAATGCCGAACCTCGAATGTCGAATCGCGCGGGCACGGCTTTGCGGGCGTGTTTGCTCGATTGCGTGGTGTGGGTTCTTTGGCTCGGCATCGGGGCGAGAGTGGCGGCGGGGGCGGCGGTTGGAAAGGCGGAAGTGGGGTTTTCGCGGAAGGCGGGCGGTGGGCGGAAATGGAGGGAGGCGTGTCCATGCTAAAGTTCTAGCATAGGCCGCGGAGGCTCGGGTGTGCTTTTCTCCCGACATGCCGCAATCATTGAACTGGGATGCTTTAAATCTGGCGTGGGACACGCCGGGAGCGACCTGGGATTTTGCGGCTGTAGAACCTCAAAATAAGAAAGCCATGGCATCAGATAATCGTATCTCCATCACACTAACGCCTGCCAAAAAGGCAGCCATCGCCGCCGCAATCGCCGCCCTCAAAGCGGAACTTGCGGATGTCACCATCAACCTCACTGCCGAAGAGCGCCAGTTCCTGCCGAAAATCGGCGATAAGACGCTGGCATTTGACGAAAAGTGCAAGGTCTATATGCCCCAACGGCCCGACCTCGTTCCGGGATTTGTGGATCTGGCCGAGATGACAATCGACCGGACGCTCGTGGCGGATCTCATCCCGTTCCTCACGGAACTGAAGCCGATCTGCGAAGGATTGGAAGACACCGTCGCCCTCGCCTACACGGACATTTATATGAATGATTTGTCGTTTTACCAGAGTGTGAAACAGGCGGCGAAGCGCGGCGCTCCGGGCACGGACACCATCTACAACGACCTGAAAGCCCGCTTCCCAGGCCGCCCAAGCGGTGGGACGCCGACCCCGACGCCCACGCCGACCCCGACCCCAACTCCGACGCCAACTCCCGCTCCATAAAGAAAACTGCGTAAGTGTCTTCGCGGTAACGGCTTTCGTCCTCGGAAAAAGTCGTGGCGAGATACTTTAAAGTCCCTTTTAACATCCAATTTCTCGTTGCGAGGGAGAAATTGGATGTTTTTCCATACCACTTACCCGTTCTGAACTCCGGCGTCGGAGTTCCGAAGCACTAAACCGGAGTTCCGAACGGGCAAATGGACGTTCCGAACGCCCAAGCCGGAGTTCCAAACGGGCAATTGGACGTTCCGAACGTCCAAGCCGGAGTTTCGAACTGGTAATCCGAGGTTCTGAACTCTTAAGCCGAGGTTCCGAACGCCTAAATCGAACCGTTTTTCTCCGAGCGCGACCTTTTAACCATCCAAGAAATACCAACCGCCATGTCATTCGATCCAACCAAACCCGAAACCGGCTCCCCGCTCGCCTCGCAACAAATGCGGGACCAACTCAACGGACTAAAATCGCTCATCGATGCAATCCCGGCGGGGCCTGCCGGACCCGCGGGGCCGCAAGGTCCGGCGTTCTCCAGTATCCAAATCGGCAGCGTGACCACGGGCACGCCGGGGTCTCCGGCGGGCGCTTCGGTGAGTGTGTTCGGGAGCAATGTGGAGCTTTCTTTCACCATCCCGGCGGGCGATACGGGGGCACCGGGTGAAGTGTCGAACGCGACGCTGGCGAGTGAGATTTCCGGCACGGCGCGGAATCCGAACTCGGTGGCACCTATCCCATTTACCGTGAGCAATCCGCCGACGCAGGCGGAACTTCAGGCGGTGGTGGATAAGGTGAATGAGCTCATTGGCTCGCTGCAAAGGTAGGCGGC
>JAYUSJ010000355.1:0-11335 GCA_043755735.1 Verrucomicrobiaceae bacterium
CGCGATGGTGCCGGGCTTTCAGCCCTTCATTTCGTTCCCGGGCGATTACCTCGGGCGATGCCCGAGGCTGGGATGGGTTCGGGCCTTTGGCCCTCAAACGCGGAGGTCGGGTTTTTGCAAATCCGACTGGAGTCGTGCACGCATTTGCGCCAACACAGTCCCATGCCGCAATCATTGAGCCTCGTCATTGTTCACGTCATTTTCAGCACGAAGGAACGCCGCCCGTTTCTTGATCCGGAAGTTCGGCCCAAACTCCATGCTTATCTCGCCACCGTGGCTCGCAATGTCGGCTGCGAGGCGCATCGGGTCGGCGGTGTCGCGGATCACGTTCATCTTGCGATTCGATTGTCCCGGACGGTCACGATCGCGGCGCTGGTGGAGGAACTGAAAACGGCGTCGTCGAAATGGGTGAAGACGCAATCTCCCGATCTCGCCGAATTCTCCTGGCAGCGCGGATACGGTTGTTTCTCCGTGGGGCCATCGGATTTGGATGCCCTTCGCGCTTACATCGATGATCAGGAAAATCACCACAAAACACGGACCTTTCAGGATGAGTTGCGCATCTTCTTGAAGAAATACGGCGTCGATTTCAACGAAGCGTATGTTTGGGATTGATGTGTAAACAGCCCTTGTTTCCTCACAGCCCTTTCATTTGCCCGCACCGGGTGGTTTTGGTAAATCGCCTCGCGTATGACGGTGACTGACATCCATCTTCCATGCGCGGGGCGGGCAGGAGGCCCGGAGGTTGAGGGGCGGATTGTCGGCGGTCTTGTTCCCCTTTATGGAGACCAAGCATGAGCCATCGAGAACCGGAACGAAACCCTCCACGGACGCCAAGAGGGTGCGGCGACGTGGGGCGCGGGGCGGGAGACTCTTTGCGAAACTGCGATCACCGGCGCGGAGACTTTCCCGGCGGAGGTGCCGTCTTATTTGAGCAAGACGGAATGGGACAAGGATGAGCTCTATTTTGACCAGCTCGGGGAGGTGGAAGTGGCGTTCGCGGTACAGTTGCAAAAGGTGAAGGACACGCGCGCGGTGGTCGGCTCGGAGCGCTACCGTCAGGCGCGAAAGTTTTACGAAATCGTGAAGACGGCGAAGGAAGACGTGCCCGGCCTGCAATCGCTCTATGAGACGCTCAGGGAGCAATTCGAGGGGCAAGGGGGAAGTGGTGAGCCGCCCACGCCGCCGCCAGACGGCGGAGGCCCGGTCACGCCGCCGTAATCGCTGAATCAAAACGGCCGCTCTCTGTAAAATACTGTTCCTTGGGTGTTTAACTAAGGTGAAAAAGTGAACGAGTTCAGCGCCTCGGTGAACGAGTTCAGCGATGGGGTGAATCAGTTCAGGTTTTTGGTGAACTGGTTCATGGCAAATGTGAACCGGTTCGGTCCGGAAGTGAACGGGTTCAGGTCCAATGTGAACTCGTTCAGCTCCGAGGTGAACAGTTCATGTCCTACACTGAACTGGCTCGGGTTCGATGTGAACTGATTCACTTCCGATATGAACGAGTTCAGGTTGCCGGTGAACTTACTGGCAATGAGCTGAACTGGTTCAGGTTCACGCTGAATCAGTTCAGGTTTGAGGTGAACTGACTCGCCGCCGTGGTGAACGAGTTCAGGTTTTGAGTGAACTGGTTCACCATCGCAATGAATCGCCCAAGAAGGGGGCCGTCCCGGCCCCCTGATGCGCGAAGCGTCTCCCAATCGAAGTGTCTATTCGTGGAACTCCTTCGGAGTTCAGGGGGCCGGGACGGCCCCCCTCCTTGGATTTTTTGCTCCCGCCCAAGCGCCTTTCCAAAACTCGAAATCCGAAATCACAAATGCCATTCGATCCGACAAGGCCCGCCAACGGATCGCCCAATTCCTTTGCGGAAATGCGCGTTCAACTCACGGCAAGCAAAGCCGACAATTGAAGCGATTCCTGCCGGACCTGCGGGGGCGGCGGGGCTGGTCGGGCCGGAGTTCTCCAATATCCGAATCGGGAGAGTGACGACAGGTACGCTGGGGTCTCCGGTTTGGGTGGCTACTTCGCTAGGGCTGCAAGTTTGTCGAGCGGGATTAATTCGACCGCGCCCTTGATCCGGGCCATCTCGATGCCGTGGCCCTGCACGTCCACCATGAAGCGGCCGGCCACCATGATTTTCACGCTCCCTGACTTGTTTTCCCGGTCGTATTCCTCCTGCCCTTTGTGCCCGCCGATCTTCACCGTCTTCTCGTATCCGGTGTCTGTTTCGCGATCGATCTCGGCGACGGCCCATCCGAATTGGGCGAACGCAGCCACGCCGCGCATGCCGCCCAGGTCGGTGATCTCGATGGTGAGCGATTGGTCGTCGTCGCCCTCGTAGCGGCCCTCGGCCTTCGAGACGCTGATTCCCATGGCGCTGGTCTTCTCGCCCGTCGCATCCGTACGTTTGAGTTTGTCCACCGCAGGGGGCAGCAGTTGTTTAAGTTCGCGGAAATCCGCCAACTGGACTTCCTTCTGGTCGCCTGTGATGGCCTTCTGCATGGCCTCTGCGGCCTTGCTGAATTCCTGCACGCGCTTTTCGGCGGACTTGCCGTCCTTCGGCATCTCCTCGACGATTTTCTGAAACTCCTTGGCAGCGTCGAGAGCCTTCTTCTCCTCGGCGCGTTTCTCGCAGCCGCTGCCGGCCCAAGCCGCCGCGAGCCCGATCATCAGCACCCACGGAAGACGTTTCCTGTGGGGAGGCAAAGGTTGATTTTGTTGCTCAGGAACTGAAGTGAGTGTGCGATGATGGTGAATCTCGGGCTTATTCATAGGTCCTGGCTGTTCCGGTTTGTTTTCGCTTGGGCGCGTTGCAGGGTGCGAGGGTCAAAATACTCCGGGCGCGTTGGATGCACAGTCGGCGCTTTTACCCCATCGAACTAAGGTTTTCTCTCAGCCTCGTCCGTAGTCGAGTGATGGAAAACGTATGCAGCAGGTGAGCGGGGCCGGAGCAGTAGCTCGACTGAACACGATCACTGGACGGACGCAACAACCCGCGGATGCCAAGTGATGAGAATCCAGGATTTCCTTTGCGGGGAGACCGGGCGCGCTTTTGCAGAGCCCGAACGTGGGAGAAGCTGAATCGGATGCCCGGCTTCTCCATGATGCTGAATGGCGGAAGCACGATACGTTTTAGCACCGGGGAGTTGAGGGGTTGACCGGAATTTTCGCCCATGGACCGTTCACTCTGGAAAAAGCAATTGACGACAGCGGAAGGCGGGCGCGAAATTACGTGGTTGAAAAAATCACTCATCCTTCCGTCCGGTGCGTGTTAATCCTTCGAGTCGTGGCCGCCTTTCGCGGATTCGACAGCGGTTTTTTAGGGTTAATCGTCTGGCCGCTTTCGGTGTGCTGAAATGAATCCAAAATGACGAATGACGAACAATAAATCCGAGACGGGTAAATTTTTTCCGATTCCCAAACACGGGACGGCACGCTACCCCATGGGGCTGAGACACAAATCAATGCTCCCGGAACTTATGCGCACATCTATCGCCATCCTCGCCATCGCACTCCTTGGAGCGTGCGCGTCGAGTAGTGGCGCCGGCCAGAAAACATCTGCGGGGACTCGAATGCGGGTGCGCACCACCGCCTATCACCACAGCGAACCGGGCGGGCGGGCGAACGGCATCGGAGGAAAATTGTCGGCGGCTCACAGCGCGGCATCGGATTGGAGCTGGCTGCCCGTGGGCACCCGATTTCGCATCGTCCAGACAGGCGAGGATTACTTGATTGAGGATTACGGCAGTGCGCTCGTAGGAAGAAAAACCATCGATATTTACAAGCCGACGCGCAAGGCCATGAACGCGTGGGGCGTGCGATTTGTGGAAATCGAAATCATCGAGTGGGGCAGTCCCGCTGTGAGTCTCCGGGTGCTGGAGCCGCGTGCGAAGCACGGATATATCCGGCGCATGGTCGAGGGATTGCGGCAGCAAGTGCGGCGATAGCGGTTCGTTTTTGCATGGAGACGCATCAAGCATTTGACAACCCGGCGCCGCTCATCTTTTCTCCGCCTCGATGAAAACTCTCATTAAACTATTCGCCGTGGCAGCCATGCTGTCTCTCGGCGCCTGCTCCGGCGGCGGAAGCCTCGGACGTTACACCGTGAAGGCATACGCGCCGAAAAACCCAGATGCTGTGAGCGTTAAAGTCTCCACTTCCACGCAGCACATTTACATCATGGAAGGAAGCCGTTTGCTCATGGCCGTCCAGGGAACCGTGGGCGTGAATGGCAGCACGGGCTCCGGCAATTACCGGATCATCGAAAAGATTAAGAACAAACGCCGCAATAGCCAGCCGGACGCCGGTTATCCGATGGCCTACTGGTGCGCGTGGAAGCCGGCTTACGGGTTCCACGAAGGTTTCGTTCATCCCTATCCGCGTTCGCACGGCTGCATTCGCATGCACCGCGAGGCGGCAGCCCGTTTCTTTGCGCTCGTGAAAGTCGGCACTCCGGTGAACATCGCCGCGAGGCAGCCCGAAGACGCCACGCACGGGAAGGGCGTCCGGAAGCTTGATCAATCGCGCGACCCCGATCCACCGCGTTCGCACATGATGTCGCCGAATTGGTTCCGCGATCCATCCGGCCCGCTCCTCGTTCGCCAATAACGGTCGAACCAACAATCTCACAAAGCGCCCGCAACGAAAGTTGCGGGCGTTTTTCTGACGGGTGAATCCTCGAACATCCTAAGCTCGCGGCCACTCGTATGCTTTAAATGCTGAATATGAATCCGCTTTCACGTCGCACATTACTTCGAGGTCTCGGCACGGTCATCGCGCTTCCATGGCTGGAGGCGATGGGCGGCATGAGTGCATGGGCCGCTGGTGCCGGTGGGAAGAAGACCGCGCCGACGCGGATGGCGTTCGTCTACGTGCCAAACGGCAAGGACATGGCGAACTGGACGCCAAAAACCGAGGGCGAGAACTTCGAACTGCCGGAAATTTTGCAGCCCCTCGCTCCGTTTCATCGCGATATCAACGTGCTCACCGGTCTGACGGCCGACAAGGCCCGGCCTCACGGCGACGGCGGCGGCGATCACGCTCGCGCGATGACTGCGTTCCTCACCGGATGCCAGGCGCGAAAGACGGATGGCACGGACATTCATGCGGGTGTGTCGGTTGACCAATTGGCCGCAGCGCGAATCGGCGAGCTCACGCATCTTTCCTCGCTCGAAATCGGCTGCGAGCCGGGCCAGATGGCAGGTGGCTGCGATAGCGGATATTCCTGCGTGTATTCCGGCACGATGGCCTGGCGCTCCGCGACCCAGCCGCTCCCGAAGGAGGTAAATCCGAAGCTTGTATTCGAGCGGATCTTTGGCGGGGGAGATGATGCAGACCGCAAGCAGCGACTCGCCTCCCGCAAGAGCGTGCTCGATTTCATTCGCGAAGATTCCAAGTCGCTCTCGAAGCAACTCGGTCGCTCCGATCAGCAGAAACTTGACGAGTATTTCTCCAGTATTCGCGACATCGAACAACGGATGCAGCGAGCCCAATCGCTGCCGCCGCTCGTTGCGCCTTCCGATTTTCCCGCGCCCGGCGGAGTTCCGGACAAATACGAAAATCATATCCGTTTGATGAGCGACCTGATGGTGCTCGCATTCCGGACGGATGCGACACGGATTTGCACGTTCTCTTTCGCCAATGAAGGCAGCAACAAAGCTTACGCCGACATTGGGGTCCACGAAGGACACCACGAACTCTCGCACCACGGACGCGACCCAAAGAAGCTGGCGAAAATCCGCGAGATCAACAAATTCCACACCCGCCAGTTCGCGTATCTGCTCGAGAAATTGAAATCGGTGAAAGAAGGCGAGGGGACCTTGCTCGACAATTGCATGATCGCCTACGGCAGCGGCAATTCCGATGGAGATCGCCACAATCACGATGATCTCCCGATTTTGCTCGCGGGCGGTGCCGGCGGAACGATCAAGACTGGACGTCACATCCGGTACGCAAGCGAGACGCCGGTGTCGAATCTATGGGTCTCGATGCTCGAAAAAATCGACGTGCGAGTGCCGGTTGGCGATAGCACCGGCGGGCTGAAGCTGGGTTGATTTTCAAAGGAAGCGGTCTCGCGCTTTACAAACGGCGGACGGTTGTTCATTAACGCGGGATATGACCACCCCGAGAGTTTGGACGATCACTGGCAGGATTTCACGCGCGAAGCTGTCGCCTCTTTATCGCTTCGGCACTTTCCTCGCTGCGGTGGGGATGGTGTTGTTGCCGTTGATTTATCTCGGGATGATTGCCGCCGTGGGTTGGTGGTTATACGATTACGCAATCAACGGCACGGAACAGATCGCCGGGCATTCCGGGCGCACCTCAAAAGGCGGATTCTGGCTCTATATCGTGCCGCTCGTCGTCGGTGCGATGGTGATCGTTTTTATGATCAAGCCGCTCTTTTCCCGGCGGCCAAAATCCGTGGAGCCACGGCGTTTGAAGCCGGAGGATGAGCCGGAGCTGTTCGAGTTTATCGGGCAGATTTGCGACCTGGTCGGCTCGCCTCGCCCGAAGCGCGTGCAGGTGGATCTTCAGGTGAATGCTTCGGCGGGGCTCACTCATGGGTTCTGGAGTTTGTTCTCGCGGAATCTCACGCTGACGATCGGTCTGCCGCTTGCGGGCGGGCTCTCGGCGCGTGAATTGGGCGGCGTGCTGGCGCATGAGTTCGGGCATTTTGCGCAGGGCGCGGGAATGATGACGACTTATATGGTGCGGGTGGTGAGTATGTGGTTTGCGCGGGTCGTGTACGAGCGCGACCGTTGGGATGCGACGCTCGATGCTTGGGCGAAGGACAGTGATTTCCGCATCATGATCGTGCTGCAAATCGCGCGCTTTTTCATCTGGTGCGTCCGCCGCGTATTGTGGGTGCTGATGATGGTCGGGCAGCTCATCTCCAGCGTCCTGATGCGGCAGATGGAGTTCGATGCGGACCACTACGAAATCCAGTCGGGCGGCACGGACGCGTTTATCGCGACATCGCGCAGGTTGCGCATTTTGAACGTCGGCTCGCAGGTCGCAAATAATCGCATGGCGCAGTCGTATCAATCCCGCCGTCTCGTGGATAATCTTCCGGGCTTTATGACGCTCGAAGCGGAGTTGCTCACGGACGAGACGCGCAAGAAAATCGCCGAGGCCTCCGCAGACGAAAAAACCGGATGGCTCGATTCGCATCCGAGCGATAAAGAGCGCGTCGCCGCTGCGGAACGAGCCGCGGCAGCCGGGGTGTTGACGGGCGAGGCGCCGGGCACCGGGCTGTTTCGGGATTTTGCGGCCCTCAGCCGTGAAGTGACCATGACCTACTATCGCGACGTGCTGGAACTGCCCGTGAAGGATATAGCGCTTCTTCCGCTCGACGACATGGCGAAGGAGTCCCACGGAAGCAAACGCGGAGGCGAAGCCTTGGATGTATTTTTTCACGGCGCGCTGACTGCCCGGACGATGATGTATCTCGCCCCGGAAGATATAGCACCGGAATCTCCCGGCCTCGTCGCCCGCAACAAGGCCGCCCGGATGCAACCCGGCGAGATTGAAAAAGAGCGGGCGAAGGAGCTCGGCGAGGCTATGGATCGGGAGCACGTCGTGAGGAGCGTCAAAGCGCTCACTTCCGCAAAAATCCCGCTGAAAGATCTCGCCGCGCTGAAGCTGGAAAGCACGAAGCTCGACTACCTCACTGCCGAATTCGCAGCAGTCGTGGCGAAGCTCGATGCGCTGGAGTCAGCCACGCAACCGCTGCTCGCAACGTGCCGCGAGCGGCTTTCGAGCGCACTCAGCTTTCTCCTTTCGCTCCCGGCAACCGATCCGGCGATTAACGGCGAGATTCGCCGTTTCATCTCCATCCTTCGCTGCTTGCAAGGCCTCGACGCCACGTTGCGCAATATCCGCGCACAAAGCATCGGCCTTGGTGCGGTTCTGAATGCCATGGAAGGCTCATCCGATCAGCAGGCGGTTTATGCAGTCGCGAACAGCGCCGCAGATGCGCTGAAGCCGCTCGTGGAGCGCATCCTCGCGGCAACGAAAGAAGTCGCATATCCGTTTCCTCACGCCGGGGGCGTTGTGACTCTTGCTGTGTATCTCACGTCCGACGTGAATCATTCCGATGCAATCATCCGCAGCTATTTAATTGCGGATGCAGTTTTGGATCGAGTCTTCCAAATCTACGGCAAAATCATGGGCCGCCTTGCGGTTCTTGCGCTGGAGGCGGAGGCGCAAATGGAGCCGCTGGAAATCGCACCCCATGAGAATGAAGCCGCCGGGGTGTGAGTAAAAACTGTAACTCGCCCTTGACTGTGAGCGGATCGTAACCGAAAACTCGGCTCCCCAAAAATCCTTTATGAAACAAGTCCCATTTATCGTATCGACCGTGGCAGCCGCGGCGGCATTGGTCCTCGGCGTAATCGTCTGCGTCGGCCAGGGTTCGCTCGCGTCGCTTCAGGAGAAAAACAGCGCTCCGCAGGAGAAGTTCCTGGACCTTCAGCGCAAGATGACCACGCTTGAGCAGGAACTCCAAACGCTGAACCAGTCCGTCCAGCTCAAGCAAACCGAGGCGCAAAACCAGCAGCGCGAAATCGAAGCCGGTGCTTCCGTCGCGCAGAAATTCGGGCCGCCGATTCTTCGCGACATCGGCTACCTCGCCGCGAAGGGCAATAACGAGAAGCTGAAAGCCATCCTCGTTCGCCAAAAACTCGAAGCATTCATCCCGAAGCCCGAGCAGCTCAAACAGATGGATGAGCAACTCGAGAAAGCCAAGGCCGCGCAGGCCGCAGGCGCAACACCGGCACCAACCCGCTAATATACCGCTCACATGGACTACGTTTATCCGCACGAACAGGCGCAAGTGCCTACACCACCCGAGAATCCGTTTCTCAGCGTTCACCTTCCTCTGACGTTCCTTTCCGTCGGTCTCGCTCTCTTCTTTTTGGGAGAGAACCGGGCACTGAAGCAGAAGACCAGCGAAGTCGAGTATGAGGCCAAGGGACGCGAATGGGCCCTCTCCAATCTCGAATGGCGCAAGGCGACCGGAGAGAAGCAGATCAAGGACCTCGGCGATTTCAAAGACAAGCTCGATAAGGCGAACGAAGAACGCAAAGCTCTCGTAGCGCAATCCGCAGCCACGCAAGCCCAGTTCACTTCCATGATGAAGGAACTCGATGAACTCGGAAGAGGCGGCGACAAAGACGCAGCTCTGATCATCAGCAGCTACGGCATCAAGGTCAACGATGCCGCGCCCGCCGCACCGGCACCGGCTCCGGCACCTGCACCGGCTCCGGCACCTGCACCGGCTCCAGCTGAAAAGGCTGCGGAGCCCGCGAAGGCGAAATAGTCCTGCTTCCGATTCGAACTTTGAAACCGGCTTGGGCGCGCCTGCCCAAGCCGGTTTCTTTTTTCAATGACAGCACCGCGCCGCTCCTTTTTTCCGTGCTTTCCGTGTCCTCCAGAGACACTACCTTTCCATGTTGATGACTGAACTCGAACCCATCGCCCGCTCCATAGTGTGTCGCCTGCGCGACGCGGGCTTCACCGCGTTCTACGCGGGCGGCTGCGTGCGGGACATGCTGCTCGGTAAGGAGGCGAAAGACTACGATGTAGCGACGAATGCGCGGCCCGAGCAGGTCCAGAAGATCTTCCCCACGACTTACGCGGTCGGTGCCCACTTTGGTGTCGTGGTCGTGCACGAGCACGGCGAGGATTTCGAGGTCGCGACATTTCGGAGCGACGGCGCTTATGTGGACGGGCGTCGTCCGGAAGGCGTCGTGTTCAGTTCCCCGCAGTTGGATGCCGAGCGGCGGGATTTCACCATCAACGGCCTCTTTTACGATCCGTTCTCCGAAACGGTGATCGACCATGTAAACGGTCAGCGCGATTTAAATGCACGCGTGTTGCGAGCCATCGGCGACCCCGTCGCACGGTTTCGCGAAGACAAGTTGCGTCTGCTGCGCGCGGTGCGTTTTGGGGCGGGCCTTGGCTTTGAAAGCGATGGTGCGACTTGGGATGCGGTGCTCCATCACGCGGGGGATATTCACGATGTCAGCGCCGAGCGCATCCGCGAAGAACTCGTGCGCATCTTTCTCTCGCCGACTCGCGTGAAGGGTTTCGATTTGCTCGTGGAGAGCGGCCTGATGCAGCATATCCTGCCCGAGATCATCACGCTGCAAGGATGCGAGCAGCCGCCGCAATTCCACCCCGAGGGCGATGTGTTTGTCCACACGCGGGCGATGCTCGGTCTGCTCCCGGAGAAGGTGAGTGTGGCGTTGGTTTTCGGCGTGCTCTTTCACGATATCGGCAAGCCGCCCACGCAGACCGTCGATGAAACAGGGCGCATCCGGTTTAACGGGCACGACAAGCTCGGCGCGGAAATGACGCAGCGCATCATGGAGCGGTTGCGCTTTAGCAATGCCGAGACCGAGGCCGTCGTCAGCGCCGTGGCGAACCACATGGTCTTCAAAGACGTGAAGGAAATGCGCGTGTCGAAATTGAGGCGCTTCATGGTGCGTCCGGGTTTTGACGATGAGCTGGAGTTGCATCGTGTCGATTGCACCAGCGCCAGCGGGATGCTCGACAACTACGAGTTCATTCGCGAGCGCATCGCCGCGTTTGCGTCGGAGCCGCTCATCCCGCCGCCCCTCATCACCGGCAACGATCTAAAAGCGCTCGGTCTCAAACCGGGGCCGCGCTTCAAGGAAATCCTCGAAGCCGCCTCCACGCTGCAACTCGAAGGCACGCTCACCACCCGCGAGGCCGCGATGGAGTGGGCAAGGGAAAACGCAGTATAAGACACGATCTGCCCGAACTGCTCGAAATGGAAATGAGACAGACTCAAAGTAGCTTCCGTTTTCCATCTTAGCGCTTCTGGCTTCGCCTCAAAGCCGACTATTTCTGCGACTTTATCGCGCGCTCTCCCCAGGAGCTCAATGACCGCGCTTGCCTCGCCCTCAACGCTCTCATGGACGACCATCACAAAGTCGCCTCCCAGTGCGCCATCCGGTAATGACTTTTGGCAGGTGCTCTAAAGGCGTTCAAATTCGCATCGGATAAATGGACGGCTGACAGGTGGCCCGCCCACTCTATTGACATCCGACCATAAACCCATACTGTCACCCATAATGAAGACGACGATTGAGCTTCCTGATGCGCTTTTTTCTGCGGCGAAGGCTGTGGCGCTGCGGCGGCGGACTACGCTGAAGGCGATGATGGAACATGCTTTACGCAGGGAGATTGCGTTCAACGATGAGCCTGCGGCGGATGCGGCTTTTGAGCTAAATGCGCATGGGTTTCCGGTGCTGAAAAAACGGGGCGCCGTGGTGTCGAGTGAAGCGGTTTATCAGATGCTGGAGGATGA
>JAYUSJ010000356.1:0-11283 GCA_043755735.1 Verrucomicrobiaceae bacterium
ATTTTCAGCCCCCGCGCCAGCGTTAATTGTTCCCCACTGAATCCGGCTCCAGTTCATCAACGCCGTTCTCTGTTGCCCACACAGAACAGCGGGGAGCCATCTCCCGGAGGCGCTGATCACGAGCATCCTTGCGCTCGTGAACGACCAGACTACGCCCATTCTCGTGGCGGGCTATGCGACGCGCATTCATTTATCCACCGCGGCGCGGGCGAAGTGGCTGAAGGAGACAGGGGAGGCGCAGACTGCCTATGAAGACGTGGAGTTGGAGTTGCGGGACTTTTGGGAAGGGCTCAAACGTCGCACGGTTCGCAAGAAACATTCGCCTTCGGTGCTGGCGTTTTACAAATTGCCGGAAGATGGCTCCATCCCGGCACTGAGCAGCCGCGAGGATATCGAGACGTCATGCCAGAATGTGCTGGATGGCGAGGTGGAGGCGGTGAGGGAGGGCTTCCCGGCGATGGCAAATCCGAGCGCGCTGGAAGTGCAAGCGAAGCTCACCGATGCACGACGCGAAGCAGGGGAAATCACTCCGATGGCGCGCGGACTGGAACGCGCGCAACGCGATGTGCAGGAGTTGCGGCCAAGGGCCATCGAAGCCGTGGAAGACGTGATCGCGAGTCTGCGCTAAAACTTGCGCAAGCTGGAGCCCGGCGCGGCCCGCGACATCATGCGCAGCTACGGAGTGGCGTTTGACTTCGACCCTGGCGAAACGCCGGACCCGACACCGACGCCAACGCCAACTCCGACACCAACGCCCACGCCATAGGCGGTGGCCCGGCACCAAGAGACCTTCGCGAGAAACCGCGAAGGTCTTTTTGTTTCGCAGCAGGGGCTTTGATAGCCCCGATCCGGTTCTATTGCCGGTCGATGAAGATGCGTTTTGCGCGGCGGCGGGCGCTGAGGTTGCCGGGGAGGTTTACTTTTGCGACGCGGCTGGTGAGCAGGCTGAGCACGGATTCCACTTCGTCGAACCCGACGCTCGCGACTCCTTGCGATGTGAGCCAGGCGTGGATGAGTCGCCTTTTCAATGCGAGCGGGAGGGCCCGGAGCCTGGCGACTTCAAGTTCGGCGGGGGGATTTGCGAGCGCGGGTTGGGCGGCGATGAATTCGTCTTCGGCGCTGAGGATTTCGGCGGCGCGCCAGATCGCGCGGCGCACGTCGCGGCCCATGGCGGCGCTCAGCGCGGGGATGCTTTCGTGGCGGAGTCGGTTGCGCGTGAAGCGGGTTTCGGCGTTGCTTTCGTCTTCGCGAAACGGGACGCGGTGCTGCGCGATGTAGGCGTCGATTTCTTCGCGCCAGACTCCGAGCAGCGGGCGGAGGAGAGTGAGTGCGATGCCGTCCACGTTGCGCGTGGAGCTTGGTTTCATCGCGCTCGGGCCGCCGCGGAGGAGGTTGAAAAGGAACGTCTCCACCTGGTCGTCGGCGTGGTGGGCGAGGACGATCTGTGTGCAGTCGTGCTGCTTCGCCACGCTGGCGAAAAAGTGGTAGCGGGCTTCGCGGGCGGCTTCTTCCTGTGCGGTGATTTCCACTCGCGCTGTGACGACGGGAATTCGCAGCAGGTTTGCGTGGGCGGCGACAAACTCGGCGTCGCTCGCGCTGGTCTCGCGCAGGCCGTGGTCGAGATGGCAGACGACGAGCTGGCGGCATCCGCTTTCGAGGAGCCAATGGAGCAGCGCCATGGAATCGCGACCGCCGGAAACCGCGACGAGATATTTCCCCTCGGGCGCTGGCGGGATCGCGGCGGCGAGCGGGCGTATCACTGGTAGATGAGATACGGCTGGCGCGCGGAGCGGAACGAATTCACGCCGCTCTGCCAGCCTGCGACAATCGTCTCGGGCGAGGTGCCGCGCTCGATCTGGCTCTTGATGCTCGTGCTGCCGTAAGCCTTCCAGAAGATGCCGTTGGCATCGCGATACTTTGTAAAGATGTTGCCGCGTTGGGCCTGTGCGGCGGCGAGCAGATGGACGTTAATGGCGGCGAGATTGACGCGGCTTTTTGCGGTGATGTTCAGCCGTGCGCCGGAGAAATCGTCGCGACTGTACGACGACGCGGAAACGCCGCACTGGCACACTTTGTCGGTGAACGATCCGCCGTCGATCCGATAGACGCCCGCCATGAGAAACGGATCGCCGGTGCCGATTCCGACGTCGAATCCCGAGCCTGCGAGGGAGCCGAAGATGCTCGTCGCGGCGTATCCGGCGACGGACGAAATGTTGGGGATATTCGGCGATGTCTGCACCCAGCGCAGGCCGGTGTCGGACCATGTCATATCGCGCGTCCAGCCGCTCATCGGGACGACGGTGAGTTTGCAGCGCGAGCCCATCCAGCCTTTCGAATTGCTCATCCGGGCAAGCTCGCCTGCGGTCATTCCGTGGAGATACGGAGTGGGGAGCTGGCCGATGAAACTGCGCCATTTTTCCTCGATGCCCGGGCCTTCGATTCGTTCGCCGCCGAGCGGATTCGGACGGTCGAGCACGATGAACTCGATGCCAGCCTCGCCCGCTGCCTCCATCGCCTGCGCCATCGTGGAAATGTAGGTGTAGCTGCGGCAGCCGATGTCCTGCATGTCGAAAACCAGCGCGTCGAGCCCTGCGAGCATTGCCGGCGTGGGCTTCCGCGTGGGGCCGTAGAGCGAATAGACGGTGAGCCCCGTGGCGGAGTCCTTGCGGTTTGGGATATATTTTGCCGCGCCGACGGTTCCATCGAGCCCGTGCTCCGGCGCAAAGAGCGCGACGAGTTGCACGCCCGGTGCCTTTTTCAAAACGATACGCGTTTTCGTCCCGGCGGCGTTCACTCCGGTCTGGTTGGTGATGAGCCCGATCCGCTTTCCGCGCACCGCGTCGAAGCCACGCCCGGCGAGGACGTCGATTCCCGGTTGCACGGAAGCGTGCGCGACGAAGGTGAGAGCCAAAAGAAGAGCGAGAATGCGAAACATCATTCCGCCATGATATCCAGCCTGTGCTTTTTTGCAAAGCACGCAGGAATGATTAGACGAGCGCTTTGGAGATGGTCTCTGCAAGCGCGCGGAGCGGGAATGGCTTTGCGAGTAATCCGCGAAATCCGAGTTGCGAGCATTGCTCGATATCGAGGTCTCCAGTGTGACCACTCGTCAGCACGATTCGCGCGGACGGGCTTGTTTCGAGCATCCGGCGGGCGAGTTCGAGGCCGCTCATTCCGGGCATGCTGAGATCGGTGACGACCAGCGCGATTTCGGCCTGTCGTTCCTGGAAAACAGCGAGGGCTTGCGCGGGGTGTGTGCAGCCGAGGGTGGTGTAGCCGAGGTTCTTGAGCATCGCTTCCGCGAGCGCGAGCACGGAGGACTCGTCATCGACAAAAAGGATCGTCTGGCCCTTGCCGCGTGGCATGGGCGGAGCAGAAACAGTGGGCGTCTGCACCAGTGCCGGTGCGACGACCGGGAGGTAGATGCTGAAGGTCGTTCCGATGCCCTGGCGGCTTTCCACGGAGATCGCTCCTTCGTGGGCCTGCACGATTCCGTGGACGACTGCGAGGCCGAGTCCGGTCCCTTCTCCCGGGGCTTTGGTGGTGAAAAACGGCTCGAATAATCGCTCCAAGGTCCCGGCATCCATGCCGCTTCCGGTGTCGCTGATGGTGATTTTCAGATGACGTCCGGCGCGGAGTTCGGGTAGCTGGCGGACGATGGGCGCGCCGACTTCGCAAGTCTCAAGCGAAATGTCCAGCCGTCCGCCGCGCGCTTTCATTGCGTGTGCGCCATTGGTGCCGAGGTTGATGAGGATTTGGTGAATCTGCGAAGGGTCGGCGAGGACGGGTTCGTTTGTGGGCGGAATGTGGACGGAAATCCCGACCGATGTGGGGATCGTTGCGCGCAAGAGCTGGGAAGCTTCGCGGACGATGCCTTCGAGCGTGATGATTTTTTTCTCGGTGGGGCTCTGCCTGCTGAATGCGAGAATCTGCTGTACCAAATCCTTTGCCCGTCGGCTCGCTTTGAGCACCTGCTCGATGTTGCCCATCGCGGGGCTGTCGGCGAGGTGGAGCGCAGCCATTTCCGCGTGGCCGAGAATCGCTGTGAGGATGTTGTTGAAATCGTGGGCAATCCCTCCGGCCAGTCGCCCCATGGCTTCCATTTTTTGCGCGTGGCGCAGTTTGGTTTCCAGCTTGGCCCGTTCCTCTTCGGATTTGCGGCGCTCGCGGCGGACTCGAGCTTCGCCGAGTTCGCGAGCGATCACGAGATTGAGGCGCTGGAGGTTGTCTTTGAGCACGAAGTCACTGGCACCTGCCCGGATGCTTTCCACCGCGATTTCCTCGTCATTCGTCCCGGAGATAATGATGAAGGGATTCTCGTAGCCGGAACGACGGACGAAATCGAGCGCGGCCCTGCCCGAGTAGCCGGGCAGTTTATAGTCTGCCAGGATGACGTCCCACGGATTGTCGCGAACGAGGCGCACAAAATCGTGTTCGTTATGAACCTGCCGGATTTCGAGAATCCAGCCGGCCGAGTTGAGCTCGCGGTGGATGAGGCGGAAATCGTGGGGATCATCTTCCAGATAAAGGACGCGAATCTTCGGCGTCATCAATGACGGCGTGCAGACAATTTCGTGGCTTGGCGGCGGCTTACTCACGGGCGGAGAGCGGGGGCTTGAATGTTTGCCACGAGGGTGCATCCGGAGAGCACACATTGAGCGCGCAGCACGGACGCTGCGTCAGGATTGTTTTTCACCCGCTGGGCGGGTCGATGAAAGCGCATATTCAGGTCGATGGGTGCAAGTTCGGTGCCCTTGTTGGGGAAAAGAGCGACTCCGCCGACAACGGTGAAAATTGGAGTTTCGCGAGCCCCCATCCCCTGTCGGTTTTGTCCGGGTTTTGCACGAGTTGGTTACATGCGCTCGGGCACTTCGATGCCTAGGAGTCCTAGACCGTGTTTGAGCGTGCGCGCCGTGGCCTCGGAGAGTGCAAGACGCGAGCTGCGGGCGGGCTCGGCGGCCTTCAGGACGGGGCAGGCTTCATAGAAGGAATGGTAGGCGTTGGCGAGCTCGAACAGGTAATTGCAGAGGATATTCGGCCGATGATCGTCGAGGATGCCGGGAAGCGTCTCGCCGAGTTGGGCGAGCTTCTTGACGAGTGCGAATTCGGCGGGCTCGGTGAGCTGCACTTCTGCGGGCAGCTCGGTGATTCCTTGCTCCGCCGCGCGCCGGAAGATGGAGCGGATGCGGACGTAGGCATTCTGCAAGTAGGGCGCGGTGTTGCCTTGGAAGCTGAGCAATTTATCCCAGCTAAAGACGTAATCGCCCTGCCGATTGGGCAGCAGGTCGGCGTATTTGACCGCGCCAAGCCCGATGATGCGGGCGATTTCCCTGCACTCGGGTTCGGGCAATTCGGGGTTCTTTTCGCGCACGACTTTATATGCACGCTCTTCCGCTTCGTCGAGGAGGTCGGCGAGCTTTACAGTGTCGCCGCTCCGGGTTTTGAAGGGCTTGCCGTCTTCGCCGAGGATGCTGCCAAACCAGCAGTGCGAGAGCTTCACCGTGCTTTCCGTGTGGAGCCGCCGCCAGATCGCGAAGAACTGCCGGAAGTGGAGCTGCTGCCGGCCATCAGTGACATAGATGATTTCGTCGGGCGCAAATTCGCGGACGCGGTAGGCGATGGTGGCGAGGTCTGTGGTGGTGTAGTTTGATGCGCCGTCGGCCTTTTGCACGAGGGCAGGGGAGGGCTTCCAGCCGTTTTCATCCTTGATGAGAAATGGATCTTCTTTTTCCGGCACGCTGCCGTCGCTGAAGACGCAAATGGCGCCGTCGCTCTTTTGGGCGATTCCTTTTTTCAGCAGTTCAGCGACGGTGTCTTTGAGCCACGGGTTGTAGAAAGATTCGCCGAGCGTGCAGTCGAAATGGATGTCGAGCCGCGAGTAGATCGTATCGAACTGGACTTGGGAAAGGCGGATCATTTCCTTCCAGATTGCGAGATTTTCGGCGTCACCCGATTGAAGTTTCACCAGCTCGGACCGAGCCGCGTCCATGGCGGAGGGGTCTGTTTTGCACTGCTCGTTTTGCAGCTTATAGACACGCTCCAGCTCGCCGATTGGGTCCCGCTCCAAGGCCGCTTTGTCGATGATGGTTTTCCACGCGAGGCAGAGCATGCCGAACTGCGTGCCCCAGTCGCCGATGTGGTTATCAGCCACGACGGTGTGCCCGAGAAACCGCCCAATCCGCGCGAGCGCATCGCCGAGAAATGTGGACCGGATGTGGCCGACGTGCATCGGCTTTGCGACATTTGGGGATGAGAAATCGATGACGAGCCGCCGCGGCGTGACGCTCGGGACGCCGAGGCGCGGGTCTTTGATCAACGCAGCAAAGTGTGCGCCGAGCGTGGCGGGCTTGAGGCGAAAATTGATGAATCCAGCGCCCGCGATTTCCGGAGCTTCGCAAATGTCGGCCACGTCCAGTCGTGCGATGATTTCCTGCGCGATCGCCCTCGGGTTCCCCTTGCGTGCCTTGGCGAGCTGCATGGCGATGTTGCCCTGGTAGTCGCCAAACCGGGCGTCTTGCGTGGCTTGCACGGTCACGGCGAGGCCGCCCGTTTCGCCGACTGCGGCGCGGAGCTTCGACTCGAGGATGTTTTGGATGGTTTCCATTGAACCGCGCACCGTGCCACGGGACGGGCAAGCGTGGCAATCATTGCGCGGTGTTTTCAGCGGCAGAGATCTCCACGATTAACAAACTGTTACGAGCTGCCCTTTGACCCGCCTCCGGAACCGTTGTCCTAGGTTATGACGAAATCCTCATGCACATCGCGCTCCTTACCAAAGACACAGTTCTCGCAAACGACCTACGAACCGCCCTTCGGGTCTGCGGCTTCGGAACCACCGTAATCGAACGGGAAGCCGACGTTCAGACCGTGGTGCGCGGGCAGGATGTTTTGATTTTGGACATGATGGCGACTGGTGAAGCTACGGAAGCAATCCTGGAGAAAGCGCGGAATGCTGTTCCGGGTATCGCAGTCATTGCGGTGGCTTCGGGGAATGATCCTGCCGAACGGATTAGGGCGTTCCGCGATGGAGTCGATGAATGTGTCTCGCGTTCGTTTCCGCACGAGGAAGTGGCGCTCCGGGCCATGTCGCTCGTTCGCCGCGGCGCGCAAAAGGATCATGCCGTGCTGAGGTACTGGGATGTGACGCTCGATCGCGTCACCCGGACCGTGACCCGCGCAGGACGCCCGATTCGCCTCACCGATCGTGAGTATCGCACTCTGGAGTATTTTCTCCGCAATCCGGATCGTGTCGTTTCGCCGATGGAGTTGTGCGAGCAGGTTTGGAAGTTCCATTTCGACCCGCGTTCCAACGTCGTACAGGTTTTCATCATGCGGCTGCGCAAGAAAATCGATGACGGTTTCGCGCGCAAAGTGATCCACACCGTCCCGCGAATGGGCTACACTCTCGGCGAAAAGCGCGACGAACACGCAATCAGCGGGAACATTGCGAATGTCGGGGATCTCGCCGCGTAGCGCATATATTCCGGAGGCTGCGATTCTGGCTGGCGTAAATTCCCGTGTGCTGGCAAACCCTTTTGCATCATGCGGATCCTCGTAGTTGAAGACGAAGAAAAAATCGCCGTTCTGGTCGCCCGGGCACTCGAAAAAGCGGGGCACCAGGTCGAATCGCGTCTCGATGGAGCGGCGGCGCTCTCAGCCATCTCCTCGAACAATTTCGACCTCGTGGTGCTCGATGTGAACCTTCCCGTGATGGACGGATTCGAGGTGCTCAAAAAGATGCGGGCGGACAAGAACCACACCCGCGTCCTTCTGCTCACCGCACGAAGCGGTGTGGCAGATCGCGTCTCGGGATTGCGCGCTGGAGCCGACGATTATCTCACCAAGCCGTTTGCCATGGAGGAGTTGCTCGCCCGCGTGGATGTCATTGGGCGTCGCGCGCCTTCGGCAAGTCAGGGCGAGATTATCGACATCGGCGATATCCGCATGGACATCCGCAAGCATCGTGTGACCCGCGCCGGCCTTCCCATCAGCCTGTCGCCGAGGGAGTTTGAGCTGCTGCAAATATTCATGCAGGAGCCTGGCCGCACTTTTTCGCGCGAGGAAATCTGCGAACGAATCTGGGAACGGGAACATGAGTATGATACGCGAACAGTGGAGATTTTTATCATGCGTCTGCGCAAGAAACTGTGCGAAGAGGGAGAGGATCAGTTGATCGAAACCGTCCGCGGTGTGGGCTACGTTCTCCACGCACCGCCCGTCTCCTAGCCCTATTTCGCCGGACCGATGCGCTTATCGCTCAAGTTCAAGGTAGGCCTTTATGCAGCCCTCGTCTCGGCCCTCGCGCTCGCGATTTTGCCGCTCTTTATGCGGCCCTACATTTACCACCGGCAGTTGGCGGACCTTGATGCGGAGTTGCGCAGGGACGCCGAGGAGATATTCAAAGATCTCGCCGCCCGGACCGCGAAAGGAATCGATGCCCGGCGCCCGATAACGAGGGAATTCCTTCAGCAATCCGTTCGCTCCCGCTACATCCGCATCTGGCTCAAAGATGGCGTTGACCTCTATCAGTCCGCGAATTGGCGGAACTTTGACCCGCGCTCGCTCAAGGTCGGCGAAGCGGTCGTGCAGATTCAGGACAAGGAGTTGATGGACCGCAATTGCCGGATCATCACAGTCGGCCAGGGCGACTATCTCATTAGCATCGGCACGCGACTGGGGACCCTTGAGGGGATGCAGAAGGATCTGGCCTTCGCTTTTGAGATCGCCATCCCCGTCGTCGCGATCATCGTTCTCGTGGGCACGGTTCTTGTGGCGTGGCGCGCCCTCCGGCCGATCGCGAGCATGACAGCCGCCGCCGAGCGAATCAGCGCGGAACACCCGAGCGAGCGACTCCCGGTCCCGGATACCACGGATGAAATCGAGCGTCTGTCCCGCGTGCTGAATGCGTCATTTGACCGGCTCGAAAAAGCATACTCGTCGTCCGAACGCTTTTCATCCGCGGCGTCGCATCAGCTCAAAACGCCGCTGACCATCCTCCGCGCGGGTCTGAGCGAACTCCGCTCGTGCGATTACCTCGTGGGCACTGAACGTGAGACCGTGGAGGCATTGGTCCAGCAGACGCGCCGCCTCACCACGCTCTGTGAAGATTTGCTGCTCCTTGCGCAGGTCGATGCAGGCCGGCTCGACCTCAGCCCCGAAGCGCTGGACCTTATCCCGCTCGTCTCCGGCGCGATCGATGACATGGAAGTCCTCGGCATAGAGAGCAACCTCACCGTAGAGCACGACCTGCCTGCCTCACTCATCGCGAAAGCGGATGCGCGGCGCGTCTCCATCATCCTGCAAAACCTTGGGGACAATGCCGTAAAATACAACCGTAGAAACGGTTCCATCCGCGTCACCGCCCGCGCGGAAAAAGGACAGGTAATCATTGCGGTGGCGAGTACGGGCCCGTGCATCATCCCGCAAGACATGGAGCGAATTTTCGAGCGATTTAACCGGGGAAATACGGGGGAAAATCTCAAAGGTCACGGACTCGGACTTAGCATCGCCAGGGAACTCGCGCGCGCTCACGGAGGCGACCTCCGGCTTGCCCGCTCCGATGAACATTGGACGGAGTTCGAATTAATACTACCTCTTGCGACACCATGATGCAAAAAACGCTGCTGAAACTTTCCTGCCCCGACCAAGTCGGTCTCCTCGCCCGCATCACCGCGTTCATCGCCGAGCATGGTGGAAACCTGGACGAAGTGAACCAGTTTACAGACCCGCAAACCGGCTGGTTTTTCACCCGCATGGCGATCGAGACGGAGACGCTCCGGCTGCCGCTCGCAAAGCTTCGCGCAGAGTTCTCGCCCGTCGCGGCCGATCTCAGTGCGCAGTGGAGCATCCGGCGCGAGAGCGATCACATGCGCGTCGTCATCATGGTGTCCCGCCTCGGGCACTGTCTTGCGGACTTGCTGTGGCGCTGGAAAGCAGGGGAACTCGGGTGCGACATCGTTGCCGTCGTGGGCAACCACGAGGATTTCCGCAGCACGGTCGAGCGCGAAGGGTTGCCGTTTCACTACGTTCCTGTGACGCCTGAAACCAAGGCCGATGCCTTTGCGTCCATTGAGCAAATCTGGACCGATGCCGGTGCGGACCTCATCGTCCTCGCCCGGTACATGCAGGTCGTCCCGATTCAGGTATGCGAGCGATGGGAAGGCCGAATCATGAACATTCATCACTCCTTCCTGCCCTCATTCGTCGGCGCAAATCCGTACCAGCGGGCGTGGGAGCGCGGCGTGAAATTAATCGGCGCGACCTGTCATTACGTGACCGCCGACCTCGACGAAGGCCCCATCGTCGAGCAGGAGGTTATCCGCGTGGAGCACTTCCACGATACGGACGACCTTCTACGCATCGGCCGCGATTGTGAAAAACAAGCGCTCGCCCGCGGCGTGCGCTGGCACCTCTCCGACCGCGTACTGCTCCACGGAAAGCGAACGGTCGTATTCCGGGATTGAGCGGAAAATGGAACGGATTCCCGTCGCGAACTAAATCGAGCGGCGGCCTTGGATGAGTCTCACGAGGATCATGATGATGGCGACCACCAGCAGGATGTGGATGAAGCTTCCGATGGCGGTGCTGGTGACGAGACCGAGCAGCCAGAGAATGATGAGAACGACGGCGATTGTGTATAGCATGGTTTGTTTATGGTTGTTTCAGCCCGGCGTCGGCCGGCGCGTCTTCACGCGCCCGCCGCAGTCAGGCCGTAATGGTTATTTCACATTTTCTTCCCGGCGGTTATGGGGTGTTTCCCTACGGGCTCCCGGGTTTCGTCCAGTTTAGAAGGTCCAGTTCAGTGAGACTGTTCCAAAGACTTGAGCTTCCTCCTGCTCGGTGAACTCCTTGGTGCGATAAACAAACGCGTACGCAAGCTTCGTGTTTTTGATGTTCACCGCTGCGCCCACGCTGATGTCTGCCACGAACACTTCGCGGTCCACAGAAGGGCTGTTTCCGAACGTATTTCCGTCGAGGAAAATGTTGTGCCCGACCACGCGACCATCGACCCGCGCAAAAGCATAGAGCCCAAGGTCGAACCACGCACGCTGGGCCGCCATGCGGCCATCGACGGGAGTGGAGGTCGTCGCAGCAGCGCTAATGGCTCCTGTTCCGAAATCATCGGGAAGATTCACGCCGAGACGGAATTCGCCGCCGATGTTTGCATAGGTCTGCACATTCCCGAGCGCGACGCCCGCGTGCGGGAGCAGTTCCCAGTTTAGCCCGCTCCGCTTCTCCCGCATTGGCCAGCGCCATGTGCGTTCATAGACGAGCGTTGCTCCG
>JAYUSJ010000357.1:0-11246 GCA_043755735.1 Verrucomicrobiaceae bacterium
TGGGGACGAGCGCTGAGTAGATGCTGTCGTTCGCCGCAACGTCGCCTGAGGTGCCGTTGTCCAACATTACGATTGTAGCCTCAGCGTCATACATTCGGCGCCACTTCAGTTGCACGGGAGTGGTTGCGTTAAGGTTACTGATGGTTTTCGTAACTCTTGCCGTGATCAGAAGGGGAGCACTTCCGACTCCGCCGACAGGTTGCGGAGCATCCTCGGTCACCTGTGAAATATCCGGCGGAACAACCGTCGTGATCGCGCCGTTTGCAGTGCCCTTGGTGACGGTTGAGAGGTAGCCCACGGCAAATCCCGGCACGTCGATTTCAATCGACGGGCGGATGCAAATGTTATCCGGGACGCCGCCGAGTTGATTCGCTAACTGAATCGCCAAAACATTCGTCCCAGCGACGAGGCTGGTCTGAACCGTCGAACTCGAGGTGGATGCGACGTTGGTAATCGAGGTGTCGGGTTTTGCCGAAGAACTGTTGGCATTCCAAGCTGGAGAAGGAGCGAGGAGTGGTGAGCTTAGTTGCGTCCCATTGATGAAAGAAACGTAGCCATCGTCGTAACGCGCGCGGATTCGAATCGCTGTGGCCACCGTCGGATTTGGCACCGAGAAAGCGAAGCGGAAAAACGCGGAGTTGGGCACCGGCGGTATCGTGGTCGTAATAATCGGCGTGGACGTGGTGGGGATGACTTCCGTGAATCCATAGCCAAAGCCGGAATTTCCCGAGGTCCATGTACTGTCATCAAAGGCGATCGTTTTCCAGTCCGCCGGGATATCTGTGGAAACGGTGGGGATCTTGTACTTACCAGGCGCAGTGTCCGGCAGCACGACCTGTTGGACGGTTGTCACTGCCGTTCCATAAGTCTTATTGGGTGCGACGGGTGGATATTTATAGTTGAACGTAGGAAACTGAGGGCCGAAAGCAAATTCAACGGTAACCCCATCCGGACGGACCAGTGCGAGCCGCTCGCCTCCGGCATCGAGTTTGAAGTTCGTGTGCAGGTTCGCGGCAGTTGCCTTGCGGTTCTTATTGGAGCACCAGACGGTGATCCGTGCATCCGGTCCGAGCGTGATTGCGGGTGTTGTCACCGGGAACTGCCACTTCCGAAGGTTCGGCGTGTATCCGGCCACCGAGGCATCTGCGGGACCTTCGTCCGTCAAGTACCAGCCATTCAGGCTGATGGGCGCACCGCTGACGTTCCAAATCTCCAGCCAGTCTTCGTGGTCGCTGTCTTCGTCAACGATCGGGGACGTTGCGTTGTCCGGCATGAATTCAGAAATCACCACCTGCTGCGCGGAGAGCGGTAATGCGGAGAATATCAGTGCGAGGAAAAGTAGTTTGAAGGCGTGAAATTTCATGGAAAGGGAGATTCAGGAAGGTGCTTGGAATTGTGCTTCTGTCTAGAGGGCATTTTTCAAAAACAAAGACAGTGAAACACCAGAGGGTGTTCCCGCGCCATACGGCAGCGAGAACACCCTCGGATGAAGTTTTAAGCGTTAATTATTTCCGGCGGCGGCGCTGGAGGCCGAGGAGCATTCCGACTCCACCGAGGAGCATTACTGCGCTGCCGGGTTCAGGAACTGCGAAGAGGACGACGTCGTTGCCGTCGCCACCGACGTAGCTGATTGTGAATTCCTGCCCTCCGTTGAAGACAGACGCGCTCTCTCCCAGCCCGGCAAACGTGCCGCTTACTGCGTCCCCTGCACCATCATTTAGAATGAGTGTGAAGAGGTCGCCGGGGGTGGAGGTTGTGTAAGCTCCACTAAGCGTGAGCGTGGCGTCTGCCAGCGTCACGGTTCCCGTGACGTTGAGTTGGTCATACTGTGTGCCTACCGTTGTGCCGTCGATTTCCGCACCGAAGGTGGTGCCGAGGCTCATTGTGAAGTTGCCGACGACGTTCAGGATACCTGGGCTGGCTCCAGCGTTGATGGTGCCGCCGTTTAGCAAGGTCGTCGCGCCGACTGTGCCGGTGCCGCCGAGCACTGCGGTCGCGCCGTCCACCGTCACCGCGCTGCCGCTGATGCTGCCGCTCACGCGAAGGACGCCTGCATTGATGGTCGTCGGGCCGGTGTAGGTGTTCACCGCGCTGAGTTCCATCGTGCCGGGGCCGCTCTTAGTGAGCCCGCCTGCTGCGCTGGCGAAGTCCGCCGATTGGTTGCGCAGCGGGGCGGAAACGAGCAAGTCCACGCCGGTCGTCGCGTCGGCGACGGTGAAGGTCGTGTTCGCTCCGAGGTGGTTGGCCTTGGCGTTGCCGGTCGAGATGGTCGAGGCTGCGGTGCCGCCGACGGTGACGTTGCCGAGGAACTGGAAGCCTTCATAGCCGCCCGTATCTGTCGAACTCTGCGAGAGCGTTCCGCCGTTGAGCGTGAGTGCGCCGAGCACGTTGTAGCGAGTGGAGTTCAGCGTGCCTGCGTCGATGGTGACGGCTGGCAGGTTTGCGTTGCCGACTCCGTTGCCGAAGATGTTATTCGTGAGGAAGCTGAGGACTGTTCCGGCATTATTCACCGTGACGGTCTTCCCAGCCACATTTGCCGCACCGAGTGTCCCGTTCGCGCCATTTGCAGCGCCGAGTCCAGTCGCTGACAGTGTTCCCGCGTTGACGGTCACGTTTCCGGTGAATGTGCTCGCAGGAGCGATAAGTGAAACGGTTGCAGCGCCGTTTTTCACGAAGTTCGTCCGCCCACTGATTGTGCCGTTGAAGTTTGCCGCCGTCGGCGCGGTGGCCTGATTTAGCGTAAACGTCGAGGTAGCCGTTGCGTGGGTGTTCGAGATGCCCTTCGTCAGCAAGTTGCCATTCACAGCAGCCCATTCGAGCCCGGCGACCGTCTGGTCAAAGCCATTGAGGTCAAAGGTGGTCGATTGATCGCCAGTTTGACCGATCACGAGACGCGCTGTGGTCGGCACCGCATCAGTAACCCCAATTCGCAGAATTCCGAAAGCCGCTGATGCCGATTTGAAGTCATTTCCAGCAACATTCAAAATCGCAGTCGCACCGTCCGTGACGGATACCGTGGAACCCGCGGACGGCAGTGTGATCGTGTTATTAATGTTGTGCGTGCCCAAAGCCCCCCCTCGCAAGAAAAAGACGTTGGAGAACGCTTGAAGACCACTCTGGGTAAACGCTCCAGGCGCTGTTTCCGTGATGGCACCTCCATAGTTGACCGTTGCTCCCGCGTTAGCGAAAATCTGAATGATGCTGTCACCAGAGAGCGTTATCGGGCTATTGATGTTCACTGTGGCGGCAGCCGGAACAGTGATCCCTGACCGGAGACTGATGGCTGCCGTAGGCAGAGAAGATGTGAAGTTCAGCGTTGTTGTCGCTGGCATTGTCACTCCGTTCAGCAGCGCAAGGTTAGTGCTATTTCCGTTTACTCCAGCGGCTGGGAAGTTCAACGTGATGCTTGATGCGTTCCCAGCAGCCGCAGAATTTGCAATTGTGAGGGTCGAGATGCCTGTGCTGAGCCCGCCTACTGTAATTGCGCCTGTGAAGCCAGCGTTGTTTCCACTGAGGGCGAAATTGCCGCCACCTGCGAGCGTGCTTCGGAGGTTGAGCGCTCCAGCGCCCGTGATTGGACCATTCAGTGTCACGGTTTGCGCAGCGGCGTTGGACAGGTTCACCGTTCCACCACCCGTCCCGAGATTCAGCGTCCGGTTTGCTCCGAGCGTGATTGCCGCCGTCGCCGTCAACGCTGCATTATTGGTAAGGTTGACGCTATTCGTGGCTGAGCCGGAGCCGAGGCTCGCCGCATCCGCAATCGTCACCGTTCCAGCGGAGATGTTGTTCGCGCCGAAGTGGACGTTTGGCCCGACCAGCGTGAGGTTGCTTGCGCCGCTCTTCGTGATTCCAACTGGCCCAGCGAGCTGGTTGCCGGTCGTCGAAGTGAACGTGTAGTTCGTCGTCGCAGCGTTCACGTTGACCGCCCAAGGCTTGAGGCTGCCGGTGAGCGCGATGGCGACATTCGTTGGGCCGTCGCCAAAGGCTACATCATCCGCGTTAAAGAACAGGTCCGCAGCGGGGGTGGTGTTGTTCCAGTTATTCGCGGTCGTATTGATGTCCCAATTGCCGTTCGTTCCCCCCGTCCAAGTCAGCGCCTGGCGTGTAACACTATCCACTTGGATGTTGAATCCCGTGTCCGTGATGGTGCCGCCGCGATAAGTTGGGCCGAGCGCAAACGAGCCGGTTCCAACGAGCGTCGTGTAGTTGATCACGTTCCACGGAGCCGCGCCGGATGGCACAGTGTTGAAGTCCAACGCGTTCGTGGTTCCGTTCGTGACTGTCAGCGTGTCCACGGTGAGTGCACCCGCGGTATTCGCATTGAAGGAAACGGTCGCGCCCGCCACCGAGCCGATAGTGAGTGAACTAATCGTCGGCTCACCAGAGACCGTGCCGCCATCGTTGACGGTGACCGCTTGCGTCGCAGCAAAGGTGCCGAGTAATTCAGCGCGGCCACCGTTGACGGTGATTGCGCCATTGAGGCCGGAGTAGTTGCCCGCGAGTTGGAGCGTGCCTGCGCCCGCTTTGGTGATTGCGCCTGCTCCGGAAACTGCGCCGGACCAGACTTCCACGCCCGAAGCGCGATTTGAGGCCAGCGTGCTGCCAGCCGAGAGGCTCGCCGATGCGGTGCCGAGCGAGCCGCCGAGCCCGCCGCCGCCCGCTGCCGTCAGCGTCGCGCCTGTGCCGTCGAGCGTGCTCAAAACTCCGTTGCCAGTGAGCGCAACCGTTCCCGTTCCCGCGAGCGGGCCGTAGAGGTTGAAAGTGCTGCCGCCGTTTCCATCAAGGGTGACGCCGCCTGCTTGGACGGTGATTGTATTACTATCCAGCGCTGGGTTGATGCCGACCGCCGCTTGGATGGTGCCGCCGTTGAGGTTCACCGCTGTGGAGTTATAGCGGCTGATAATGCCGGAAGCACTCTTGAGTTGAAGCGTTCCCGCATTCAGTTGCAGCGTATCCACGCCAGTCACCATGTTTGCACCAACGACCGAGTCACCCCGGTTGTCGAGCACGACGAAATTCGTCTGAATCGTGCCTCCCGTCTGGTTCAACATGCCTTGGCCGTCAATTCCGAGGTAAATACCGCCATTCGTCTCCAGATTGGCCGCAGTTTGGAAAGGGAACGCCGCGGGCGTGCCGTTCATATTCAACGTGCCGCCCGAGATGTTGTATGAGCTGGTTTCAGTTGACCAATGGCCGATGCGCATATTGCCGATCGATGTCACTGATGAGGTCCCCGCATGATTTACGGTAGCGGAGAAGTTTGCCTGCTCACCGACCCAGAAGTTCCTGACATCCACCACGCTTGCACCGTTCAAATTGACGCTGGCTCCCGTGATGTTGACGCCCACCTGCAAGTCGCCGCCGTTCACACCATCCGTCAGGTCAATAGTGTTGCCATTGAGCGTAAGTCCAGTGCCTTGCACGTTTGCCTGCACGTTTGCGCGACCTGCGATGTCGGTTGTTAACGCACCTGCTGCGATGATGTTTTGTCCCGTCGCAAGCGTGTATCCATCCGACCGCTGGAAGCGCAGCGTCGAACTTGCCGCCGAGTTTGCAAAGAGCACCACTTCCCCCGTGCCGAGGCTACCAGTCGTCGTGTTATTGCCTATTTGGAGCACATGCGCCACTGCCGATGCCGCAGAGCCGCCGTTGACCCAAGTGCGGCCTTCATAAGTGTTGTTGCCTGTGAGAATAAATGCGTGCGCCCCAGTGCCGCCACCAAAGACCAGCGTATCCGAAGCGGCACCGCTGATGACGCCACCCAGCGTCACCGTATTCGCGTGCGAGCCAAGTTTCACATGTCCCGAGAGCGCGATATTCCCGTTCAAAGTCTGCCCGTCACCGCGAATCGCCCCAATGCCCGTCGTGGTGAAAAGCGTAGTCCCCGTTCCGAGATATACGCCGCCTGTCGTCGCCGCCGCGATGCTTGCCTGAGTGCCGCCCGCTGCTTCCGCGTAGCCCGCGCCAGTCAGCGTGAGGTTATTCGGAAATGCTACGCCGCCCTGTGCCCAGAACTGCCCGCCGTCATCCACGTCAATCGCAGCCATGCCAGTCGCGTTTGCATTTGCCGCAATAAACCGCTGAGTGCCGCCCGCTGCCGTCGGCGTCACTTGAAAGAGCCCGGTGAATCCCGTGCTCGTCCCGTTCAGCGTCACGCTGCGTGGACCTGCCGTGCCGCCCGTATTCGCATCAATCAGCACCGTGCCCGCACCCGAGAAATTACGGTTGAAAGTGAAATCTACATTGTCCGAAGTCAGCTTCACCGTCGCACCTGCGGAAACCGCCACGACGCTTGCGCCCGATAGAACCGTCTGCGCCGCCACCGCACCGTGGTCAAGTTCCAGCGAACCAGCCGTCACATTCACAGGTCCGGTGAACGAATTATTCAGCGTTGCGATGCGCGTGCTGCCCGTGCCCGAATGCTCAATGCTCGCGCCACCCTGAATGCTGCCTGCACCGGAAACAGAGTACGTGTTCGGCGTCGTTTGGCTGAAGGTCAGTCGCGATGGAGTGATTGCGACCCCCAGCGTGACGTTCGGGTTCGGAGCAATCCCCGTGTCATCAAACACGAGGTCATCTCCATTCAGATATCCGGTCGCCGCTGCGCCGAGAACGGTCTGCCAGTTTTGCGTCGTATTCACATCCCACACCGCGCTCGTCGCGCCAGTCCACTTCACGCTGTCGTTCCCCGTCACATCGAGCGCGATAGCCGTGCCCGTATCAATGAGCGACCCGACCACACGGCCCGGCAACGTAGCGAGGGTGAAATTTGCCACGCCGGGTGTCGTGCCCGTGTAGCTGACCAGCGGAACTGCACCGACGGCGACCGGTGTGCCCGCTTGTTTGAGCGTGAAGAGATTCGAGCCGCCCGCTATGACGGTGCCGCCCGTGATCGCGCCACCAAGGCTGCCGATGTGCATGTTCAAGCCAACGTTGGCCGAGAGAGCGAGTGTGTCCGTGGTAATCGTGCCGCCTGCCGTGGAATGGCCGGCAGTGAGGTTGCCCGCAGTGGCGAATAACCCGCCAGTGACAGAGACATTGTTCAGCGAGAGGGTCCCCGTGCCCGTCTTCGTGACTCCGCCGGTGCTGGTGATTGCCGTTGCACTGATGAGCAAATCATCCGCTGCCAAGTTATCGCCCACCGCGATGTTCCGAGGTGTCGCGCCGAAGTTCAGCGTGCCGCCAGCCGTTCCCGTGATGACGTTCGCTAGGGCCACCGTCGAAGCCGAAGCCGTAAGGTCGCCATTCAGCGTCAAAGTCTGCCCACCCAAAGCCACATTGCCCGACTGAGCCAATGTCGCATGCCCCAAGGTGGCGGCTGCGAGCGTTTGATTAAACCCGTTGAGCTGCAAAAAGCCATTCCCCGACGACAACGAGCCGAGATGCACATGCCAGCCTTGTGCCATCCCGTTCGTCGCGCCGACAATCGCGGTGTTCGTGACAAGCAAAGTGCCTGTCGCATTTCCACCACCCGCAAAAACCACGCGGCCGTCACGAATCGACGCGCCGGTTCCCGCACCGCTATTGATTGCCCCGTTAAGACGAAGCTCATTGCCCACCACCGTGCCGCCCCGGAAGGTGCCGCCCACAGTTGGAAATGCGTTCAAAGTAATGGTGCCAGTCAGCGTTGCAACGCCCGTGCCCGTCTGCTCGATCAGCCCCTGCCCTGTCGCGCCAGTGACGCCCGCATTAATGTTGATCGCATTACCGACCGTCAGGCCCGCATTCACCTGCAAGCGCCCCGTGCTACCGCTGCCAATAGTGACCGCGCCCGTGCCGAGTCCCGTATTATTCAGAGTGCGGAAGATACCGCCCGAGATCGTCGTGCCGCCGGTGAATGTATTTGCACCATTCATGATCCAAGTGCTCGCACCCGTCTTAACGATGGAAAACACGCCCGCACCGTTATTGGAAACCACCGCATTGATCTGGTTGCCCGCCGTGCTCGACCCGCCGAGCGTCAAAATCCGCGCCACCGCGCTGCTCGCCGTCAGCGTATTGTTCACCACGATTGCGCCCGCGTTGTTGTTATTCTGCCAAGTCTGGTCCGCACTCAGGCGGACGTTCACGTTTTGGTTCGCCGTGCCGCTGCCGATGGTGATCGCACCGGTTCCCGTAGCCGTTTTATCCAGCCCGCTCGCGCCAAGCGTGAGCGTGCGATTCGCGCCGCCGCCTTGCAGCGCCAACGTGCCTGTCGTCACAAACTGCAATCCCAAGACGGGCCGATCCGCGCCCATATCCACCGTCTGCGCCGTATTGAGCGTCGAGATATTAAACACTGCGAGGTCCGCCGCGACAGGCGCCGCCGCAGGGTCAGGAGTCGCGGCACCCGGCAGCGTAGACCAGTTTGCAGCCGTGCCCCAAGCGTTCGTGGCGGCACCGCGGTCCCAATAGATGGTCGCTGCGTTTGTGAAGGATGGTGCAAGCGCAGCGAGTGCGGCGATGCTGGAAGTAAGGATGCGGGCTGGTTTGCGAGTAGTTGTCATTTTGGTTTTGGGTTGCGGGACTTATTGGTGTTTGTACGAGTTTTGAGGAGGAGGATGCGAGAAGCTAAATCTGAATTCGTCTTCCGCAAGCGAAAAGAGAAACACAATTGACACAATTTATTCGGTTACATGAGCTGGTGCGCATCGACATCTACGACGGCAAAAACGTCTTCGGGCAGCGGGTTCTTATCGAGTACGGCTCGGATTGCACGGCTGAGCTTGAGCACCGCGCGGGAGCGGAGGGCGAGGTGGAAGCGGAAGTTGCCGTGTGATTTCTCCAGCGGTGCGGCGCTGGGTTCGCCGAGCGTAACGCCGGGCGGCAGGACCTCTTTGAGGCGGCGGTGAAGGGTCTCGATGCTCAGTTTTGCCCGCTCTTCGTGCGGCGACCGGACGGTGATGAGCACGAAATGCGTGAACGGCGGCTGCACCATCTTTTCCCGCCACTCGATCTCCTGCTCGTAAAATCCCGTGAAATCGTGGTGCCGCGCGAATTGGATGGCGGGGTGAAACGGCGTGTAGCTCTGCACGACGACTTCGCCCGAGACATCGCCGCGCCCGGCGCGTCCGGCGACCTGCGTGAGGAGCTGGAAGGTGCGCTCGCTGGCGCGGAAATCGGGGAGGTGCAGGCCCATGTCGGCGTTCACGATTCCGACGAGCGTGACGTTTGGAAAGTGCAGGCCTTTCGCAATCATTTGCGTGCCGACGAGGATGTCGATCTTCCCGGCGCGGAAGGCTCCGAGGGCTTCGCGGTAGCTCTCTTTGCGTTGCATCACGTCGGCGTCCATGCGCTTTACGACGGCGGTGGGAAAGAATTTTTGCACGGTATCCTCGACCTTTTCGGTGCCGGTGCCGCTGTATTTGATGCCGGGGTCTTTGCAGTCCGGGCACTTCGTCGGGGCCACGGCGAGATGCCCGCACATGTGACAGACGATTCGATTTTGCGCCCGATGAAATGTGAGCGAAACGGAGCAGTTCGGACACTCGGCGACGTAGCCGCATTTGTTGCAGAGCAGTGTCGTGGAAAAGCCGCGGCGATTGAGAAACAGGATGACCTGCTCCTTTTTCTCCAGCCGCGAAGTGATGGCCTTGGCGAGCGGGTCGCTGATGATGGGCGATGACTTTTTCGCCTCCAGCCGCATATCGACGATGCGGATAAACGGCATCTTTTGATCGTCCACGCGCATGGTGAGTTGCAGCAGCTCATACTTGCCGGTGCGGGCGTTGTAAGCACTCTCCAGCGAAGGCGTGGCGCTGCCGAGGACGACGACGCACTTCTCCAAATGCCCGCGCAACACCGCGAGGTCGCGTCCGTGGTAGCGGGGCATTTCCTCCTGCTTGTAAGTGTTCTCGTGCTCTTCATCGACGATGATGATCCCGAGCTTCTCCACCGGCGCAAAAATGGCCGATCTCGCGCCGATGACGATACGCGCCTTGCCGCTGCGGATGCGGTGCCACTCGTCGTGCCGCTCGCCTTCGCTGAGATGCGAGTGCAGCACCGCGACCTCGTGATTCGTCGCGGCGAACCGGCTCTTGAATCGTTCGACCGTTTGCGGCGTGAGCGAGATTTCCGGGACGAGTAAAATCGCGCCCATGCCGAGCTCCAGAGCGCGGTCGATTCCTTGCAGGTAAATCTCCGTCTTCCCGCTGCCGGTGACTCCGTGGAGGAGGAATGGCCGTAGCTGCGTAGTGGCACGGGCGACCTCGCCCGTGATAGTCTGGGCAGGCGACTCGCCTGCCGAGTCGGGCGGGTCTCCCTCCGCGACCTTGCAGGCGGGGTCGCCTGCGCCACTACTGCGCTGCAGCCCATCAATCGCCGCCGCGACCCTCGCGAAAACTGTGCGCTGCTCATCATTGAGCTCCAGCTTCCCGCTGGAAACAAACTGCTCTTTTCCAAATGGATCGCGCTCCACCGTCTCGGGCTCCACGACCAGCCAGCCCTTCTTCGCCATCGTCTGCACGGTTTGGTGCGCGACGCCGCACTGCTCGCAAAGTTCGGCGACGGCGATGGCCTTTCCGGCTTCACGGAGAACGCTGATGACGTCCGATTGCTTCGGCGCTTTCTTCTCCAGCTCTGCGAGTTCTTCGTCGGACACTTCGCGTGCGAGCCGCGCAAAGAGCCGCACTTTATGCCCCACCTCCGCTTTGCGAATCACGTTTGGAAGCACTGTCTTCATCGCCGCTTCAAGCGGGCAGCAATAATAATCCGCCATCCATTGCGCTAGGCCGATAAGACCGGGACTCAAGGCAGGCTCATCGCCCACGAGCTCGGAAATCATCCGCACACCGTCAGCCTCCGTCGTCTCGGAAAGTGCGATGATGGTGCCGAGCAGCGTGCGCATTCGCACCGGCACGCGTACGCGCGAGCCCACGACGGCATTGAGCGTTTCCGGGATTCCATAATCGAACGCCCGGCCACCGGAATCATCGAGCAATACCTTTGCATAATTGGCGCGCACAGATCGCAGAGCGAACCGTATTGCGCCACACCACGGCAAAGCATTTCTGTGAAATCGCGAGCGGAGGCACCGAGTTTTGTCCTTCAACGAATAGCTTCAAAAATAATTTCTGGATGAATGAAATAGTGCTTGCTACGCCAAAGTCGCGCATACTATCTACCGCGCCCGTAATGGAACATGCCTCTCACATCACGACACACAGCACCGCACTCGCTGCGAGCTGTACGTCGGGCGGCAGGGCGGCAGGGCGGCAGGGCGGCAGGGCGGCAGGGCGGCAGGGCGGCAGGGCGGCAGGGCGGCAGGG
>JAYUSJ010000358.1:0-35215 GCA_043755735.1 Verrucomicrobiaceae bacterium
GTCACCGTCATCTTTTCCGTCTTCCTTTGGTCACTCCTCCTCGGCGGCCTGCTCGGCGCGATCCTCGCTGTGCCACTCACCGCGACCGCGAAAGTTATCTTGAAACGTTACGTGTGGGACCGCACCCTTGGCGCGCCTTCACCGCTCATCATTTAATCGCATGAACCCGCCGCCGCCGCCAAAAAATCCCATCGTGGTCGTCTCGGGAATGACCCCCCGCGATTTCGCGATTGCAGCAGTCATCTTGGTTGCAATCCTCGGCTTTATCGGGGCCGCGATTTACTCCACCGGAACCGCGAAAAACCCGAACATGCTCACAGGCGTCATCCGCGAAAAATACAAGTCCGGCGAGCAATCCCGCGACATCGTCGTGAGCGCGGAACGCGGCAGCCGGGGCATCACGGAAAAGATCACCGACAGCGGTCACTATCTAAAAGTTTTCGTCGCAGAGCTCGATAAAACCTACGACGTAATGCTCGCCGAGAGTGAATGGGAGCGAAAGAAAGTTGGGGACGAAATGGAGTTCCTTCGCCCCGCGAGTGAGCGCCGCTAATTCATGGAACAAGACCTCGAACGCACGCTTTTTCACGAGCTCACAATCCTGAGCCGGCTCGATGAACTTGCCGCCCAGATCACCAGCGACTACGAAGGCCGCGAACTCACCGTAATCGCCGTGCTCAACGGCAGCCTCTTCTTCATGGCCGACCTCCTGCGCCGCATCCAGCGCCCGCTCAGCCTCGAGTGCCTCAGCGTCTCCAGTTACCACGGCGGCACGGAAAGCTCCGGCACCGTCACCTTCGACCAGACCTCGCTGCCCGATGTCGAAAACCGCCACGTCCTCATTCTCGACGACATCCTCGACACCGGCCGCACGCTCCACGCCATCTGCAAACGGCTCCACGCAGAAGCAAATCCCGCCAGCGTCCGCATCTGCGTCCTGCTGCGCAAAAACAAAATCCGTGATGAGGAAATGGAGGCCGACTACTTCGGCTTCGACATCGATGATGAGTTCGTCGTCGGCTACGGCCTCGACTATCAGGAACGCTACCGCAATCTGCCCTACGTCGGCGTTTTAAAACGCGAAGTTTTCGCCACAGAATAATTCCACCGCCATGTTCGATATTCCACGCAGCGAGTCCTCTTCAGCCCCGCCCTTCAGCTCCCGCTCCGTCGCCGATTCTTCCGTCGTCATGGAGCTGCAGGCGCACGTGGAACGTTTGTTTTTCATCACCGAGGCCTTGTGGCGGATTCTCAAAGAGAAGCACGGAATGGACGACAACGAGCTCATCAAGCAAATCACGCTCATCGACATCGAAGACGGAAAGCTCGATGGCAAAAAGCCCAAAACCCCGCCCGTCCCCTGCCCTAAATGCAACCGCACCGTGGGCCGCCAGCGAGTGAAATGCCTCTTCTGCGGCGAACCCATCGCGCAGAGCCCGTTTGAGCGATAGGTTCTCCGGTATATCGAAATCGCGCATCGAAAGACGCAATCCTCGACAAGAACGCGGAGCGCGTTAGATTCCGCGCCCTTTTATTTATGAGCAAAAGCATGCATGTAGCCATCGTTGGAGCCACTGGAGCCGTCGGAATCGAAATGATGAAGACGCTGGAGAAACGTAATTTTCCCGTGGGGAAACTGACGCTCCTCGCTTCCGCACGCTCGGCTGGAAAGTCGCTTCCTTTCAAGGGCGAGATGATTCCAGTGCAGGAGCTGACCGAGCAATCGTTCGCCGGTGTGGACATCGCGCTCTTCAGCGCAGGCGGCGGAATTTCGAAGCACTACGCGCCGTTCGCAACTCAGGCCGGCGCGGTGGTGGTGGACAATTCATCCGCATTTCGCATGGACCCGGATGTGCCGCTCGTCGTGCCCGAGGTGAATGGTGCCGACATCAAACTGAACCGCGGCATCATCGCTAATCCGAACTGCTCGACGGCCATCACGCTCATGGCGCTGGCTCCGTTGCATCGGGCTTTTGGGGTGAAGCGGATTTTCGCTTCCACGTATCAGGCCGTTTCGGGAACCGGCGCGCAGGCCATCAAGGAACTGGAGGATCAAGTCGCTGCGATTTCCGCCGGGCTGCCGGTCCCGCGCACCGTTTATCCGCACCAGATCGCTTTCAACGTCCTGCCGCACGTGGATAGTTTCCTCGATTCCGGCTACACGAAGGAAGAGATGAAAATGCAGAACGAAGGGCGGCGCATCATGCACCACCCTTCATTCAAGGCATCTGTCACTTGTGTGCGCGTCCCTGTTTATCGGGCGCACTCGATTGCGGTCAGCGCGGAGTTTGAAAAACCCGTGACCGTCGCCGCAGCACGGGAGGTTCTCGCAGCGGCCGAGGGCATCGATATTCTCGATGAACCCGCCGAAGCGAAATACCCGCTCCCTTTAAACGTCGCAGGCAGCGACAACTGCCAGGTCGGCCGTCTGCGCATGGATTGCGCGCTGGATAACGGTCTGGCGTTTTGGGTCGTCGGCGACCAGCTCCTCAAAGGCGCTGCGTTGAACGCGGTTCAAATCGCGGAGCTGATTTAGCTCACTGCGATTTGCCGCGGCTTCACCGCCTCGGCGTGTGGAAGCAGGATTTGCAGGACCCCGGCTTCGTAACGGGCGTTGATGCGTGTGAGGTCGATCTCGGCCTCCAGCGAAAACGCGCGCCGGTAGTCGCATGCACGGCTTTCGCGATGGAGCGGATTGCCGAGGTTCACCGCATTGCGATGACCGGTGATCGTCAGGACGTTCTTTTCCACCGTGAGCTGAATGCCTTCACGGGATACGCCGGGCATGTCGCACTCGATGACGAAGCCATCGGGACGATGGATGATGCTGGACGCAGGACGAACGGTTTTGACGCAGGATTGTGTGTTGGTGCTCATTTTTGTATTGGCTGAATTTTAATGGAAAACCTGTCCCGACGAGCGGCTAATGCCCGCCGGGAGTTTGGAATTACGAGATTTTTACTTCGATGGACTTTGGCTTGGCCTCTTCGGCTTTTGGCAATTCGATTTGCAGAACTCCGTCTTTATAAGAAGCGGCGACCTTGTCGGCTTTGGCAGTCGGCGGAAGGCTGACGCTGCGGGTGAATTTCCCGTAGTAGCGTTCCGAACGATGCACGGCACCGGTCTTGGTGTCCTGCTCGCTTTTGCGTTCGCCGGAAACCGTGAGGACGCCGTCATGGACGGTGACCGAGATATCCTCGCGCTTCAGGCCGGGCAGTTCGAGCGACACGACGTATTTGTCTTTGTCCTCAAATGCATCGAGCGCAGGTGACCAGTCGCCAAACGACTCAGGCGCACGAGACGCCGAGACATCAAAGAGGCGGTTGAGTTGTTCGCGAAGGTGGCTGTAAGGCGACCGCGAATTCAGTTCAGGAATGATGGAGTTTAGAATGTTCATAGTGTGTTGTCGAAATTGACGAGACACTATACAGCTTTTCGAATGCCGCGTTTATTCGAGTCCTCACGATTATACGCTTATAATTACACACGAACTACTTACGCATATTGTATTGCGTTCATAAAATTCCAATACGCGCCACAGTGACGCACTTCTGGAATTTCTCACACCTAATTAAGTGCGCCGTATTGACGCTATTTCTGTTCCGCTTCCAGACGCTTGATCAAAACCAGCACTCGCCACAGCGGAATCGCACCAAAAACGCCGAATGACGCATCGATGCACCGCCAGTAAAATGGAATCTCCCGAATCGGTCCGCAGATAAATGCCATCAGCACCACCCCCGCACAGGCGATCAGGCCCGACTGGATAATCCACACATTCCGCACTGGATCGCGATACGGCCCCACGAAGAAAACCGCGATCACCAGATGCGCAAACGCCAGCCAATCCGTCCCGTATCCAAGCCACGGATAGCGCGAATAAGTGTCGTTCAGAGCATCACGAATACTGCGAAACCACCACTGAATCCCTTGCTCCGGGATGCCCGGCGCATCGACTTGGAACCACTCACCCAGCAGCCTCAACTCCGTCGCCAATGGGAAAGCCGTAAGTCCGCTGACAACCAGCGCGACGATGAAAAATCGCATCCACCATCGGAGTTCGCGCAATTCGCGACTCACGGCTCCAACTCCGGCAAAGGCTCGTTCCGAATATCCACCCCGGCCCCGACGCCCACGATGCTGTAGAGCTGAATGACTTCGCGCGACCGCATCCGGATACACCCGTAACTCGCCTGGGTGCCGATCCGCCATTCCTCAGGAGTCCCGTGGATGTAGATGCAGCGGGCGAACGTGTTGCGATTGTGGCGCTCCAGGCCCTTGAGCCACAAAATTCGCGAGACAATCGGGTCGCGTCCCGGCGCATTGACAGGCACAATCTCGCCAGTAGGCCGACGGCTCTTGAATTTCATTCCGGAAGGCTGTCCACCGCCGATTTTCTTCGCGACTTCGTGCCGCCCCAGCGGTGTGCCATTGCTGCCTTGCGAGCAGCTCAGGCAAAACTTTGACGTGGAGACATCGTAAACGTGCATCAGCTTGCCCCTCTTATAGAGGGCCATCTTTTGCTGCGGGACGCTGACGATCATCGTATGCACGCGATCCCTTGCGCACGCAGCGAAAAAGATGGCGAAAACGGCAATGATAATTCGGGAAGCGTTGGCGATCACTTGACCCTGCATAATCGCTCGAAAAGCGAAAGAAAAGTCCCTATTCTCCCGACGCGTGCTAAAATGAACCACACGATGAACGCTTCGAATTTACTGATAAGACTACTGTCCCTCTATCTCATGGCGCTGACGGCGTTTCCAGCCGCCGCGCTTGCCGCGAGCGAGCCTGCGCCGCCGTTGGAATCCCCAAAGAACCTGAATGCACCGGCCTACGTATTCAAGCTCAAGGGCGGCGTGGATGAAGTGCAACTCATGCTCCTGCGCCGCGGTCTGAAAGAGGCGGAGAAAATGAATGCGTCCGCATTCATCATCGATATGGACACTCCCGGAGGAGATCTGGTCGTGACCATGGAAATCCTCGAGTTGCTGCGGAAAACAAAGCTCCCAACTGTCACCTTCATCAATCCCAACGCAGGCTCCGCGGGTGCGCTCATTTCGATCGGGACCAAGAAGATCTATATGCGCGGGGACGCAGTAATCGGAGCTGCGGCCGTAATCACGAGCGGTGGCGCGGATCTCGAAAAGACGATGAAGCAAAAGACCGACTCGTTTTACACAGCCCGGATGCGCGCGGCAGCTACAGAAAACGGACACAACCCCGACATCGCCGAGGCCTTCATGGTCACGGAGAAGGAACTGAAAGTCGGCGAGACGGTCATCGACGGAAGCGCAACGCTACTCAGTCTGAACGGCGGCGAAGCCGTGCGGCTCTACAACGGGAAAAAGCTGCTCGCCGAAGGTCTCGCCGAAAAGCTGGAAGACGTGCTAAAGCTTGAGCACATCACCGGCGGGGTAAACCGTCTGATGCCGACCGGTTTTGAGACCACCGCCCTTTTTATCACCCAAATCTCCTGGCTGCTCCTTCTCGGCGGAATCGTAGGCGCATACATCGAAATGAAGGCACCGGGCTTCGGAATCCCGGGCATCATTTCGCTGGTCTGTTTTGCGTTCTTTTTCCTCGGCCACTACATCGCCGCGCTTTCCGGCTGGGAGGCGACCGCGGTTTTCGTCGTCGGCGCGATGCTCATCGTCTTCGAGATATTCGTCATGCCCGGCACCGTGATTGCCGGTATGCTCGGCGCGCTGATGGTCCTGGGCTCCATCGTTTGGGCCATGGTGGACCATTGGCCCAGCCAGCCCGGGACCCTGCAAGGCAACGATTTTGAGGGGCCGATCCTCAATCTCATCATCGCGCTCGGCGGCGCGGTCGTGGTCGGAGGCATCATCGCGAAACTTCTGCCGCACACATTCATCTACCGGAGAATGGTCCTGGTGAACTCACCAAGCAGCGTCCCTGAAACATGGGCGCCTTCGGTGCACACCGGCGATACCGGCGTGGCAAAGACCACCCTGCGACCAGCCGGTAAAGCTTTTTTTGGCGACCACCTCGTGGATGTGATGAGCGACGGAACCTTCATCGACGCAGGCGCGAGCATCCGCGTCGTAACGATCGAGGGGATGAAAGTGATTGTGGAGCCGGTGAGCTGACGGGCTCGGAGTTTACCCCGCGTTTGACCTCCGGATGCTCACTCGCCACACTCGCGCAAACGCATGGATATCCGAAAAGCAGTCATCACCGCCGCAGGCAAAAGCCAGCGCCCGCTCCCGCTACAATCGCTGGTCGATCGCGACGGGCAAACGAAGAGCGCGCTCGCCATCATCATCGAGGAAGTGCTCAGCGCCGGCATCGAGAGCATTGCGGTGGTCATCAGCCCCGGCGATTCGGATGCATTCCGCACGGCTGCGGGACCGCACGCGCAGAGGCTGACATTCATCGAGCAGACGCAACCGCTCGGCTACGCGCACGCCGTCCACTGCGCAGCGGATTTTACAGGCGGCGACGCATTCCTGCTGCTCGTAGGCGACCATTTGTATCTATCCCACACCGGTCAGGGATGTGCAGCACAGCTCGTCGCCCTCGCCCGCACGGAAAAGTGCGCGATTTCCGCCGTCCAAAGCACCCACGAAAGCCAGCTCGCCTACTACGGCGCAGTCGGCGGCAAGCTCGTCGATGCAGCGCGGCGGCTTTATCAGGTGGATACCGTTCTCGAAAAACCGACACCCACCGAGGCGGAGCAAAAAATCGACGTCCCGGGACTGCGCGCAGGCTACTATTTGTGCTTCTTCGGCATGCACGTCCTGACGCCCGGCGTACACCGTGTTCTCGCGGCTTTTTTCAAACAAAACGCAGGCCGTGAAAACAGCGTCCACCTCCGCGCAGCACTCGCGAAGCTCGCCGAAAGCGAGCGCTACCTCGCCGCCGAACTCGACGGACGCCGCTACGATTTCGGCGTGAAGTACGGCCTCCTCACCGCCCAACTCGCCCTCGCCCTGGCAGGAAAGGACCGCGACGAAGTGCTGCGGGGAATGGTGGAGTTGCTGGCGAATGATTCGACCCGCCACTGACATGGGCAGCAATCTAATCTCGCTCATCACCAGCCCCGACGCCGACACGCGCGACCTCTCGCTCGACGAGCAAATCGCCGGGCACTCGCTCGAACAATTGATCGCCGAATGCGATGCGCTGGAGACCTTCCGGCGGCAGGCCGACAATCTTTACGAACGCGTCCGTGCGCTGTTTTTTCTGGCGGCGATTCATCGCTACCATCTGCCCGAGCGGATGGAGCGTAGTGGCGCAGGCGACCCGCCTGCATCAGTCTCCGCCGGCGACACGCCGGAAGTGTCGCCGGGCAAAAGCGGCCTCATTCCCTTCCACGGCTTCGAGCACCTTCTTGCCCGCCGGTTCGAGGAAGCGATCGAAGTTTTCCTCGAAAGCCAGCGCACCGTCGGCGCGAGCGATTCCATTTCCAGCGCGCTTGCGGCGGCGTATCACCGGCTCGCATTTCAGACACTCGCGGATCAGGTCCGCCGCAGCGTCCGCACCGTGCGCGGCAACCAGTGGATGTTCCGCATGGGGCATCCCAAAGACCAGCCGCTGCGCTTCCGGCCAGAGCTGCTCGCGCGTGCGGCGGACGGCACTTTCCCGATCCTCCGCGAGCGCACGCCGGTCCGCATGGACCTCACGCACAGTGCGTGGAGCGACATCTTTTTCCTCGGCATGGATTTCCCCGAAGGCGCGAAAGTGCTCAATATCAGCGTCGATCTCGGAGTCCACAAACGCGACGCCGAGCCGCAACCACCCGTCAGCGCGTGGCTGCGTGTGATTGAGAAACCGGTCATCCGTCTCGTCTCCGTGGACCTCAGCGCTTCCGCAGAAATCGACTCGCTGGGCGAAGTGTTCGATTTTGCAAAAGACTACCTCGGCCTGCTGAAAGCCGCAGTCATCGCCAGCGGCGTGGTGCCGCCGGGCATCGAGGGCAGCGGTCAATCGCTCGGCGATTTGCTCGCGCAAATGCTCGGGCCCGGACGCGGAATCGAGCTCGTGTCTTCGGTCAACGACATCCCGAAAGGCTCGCGGCTCGCCGTCTCCACGAATTTGCTCGCCGCGCTCATCGCGGTGCTCATGCGCGCGACCGGCCAGGCAGAGTCGCTCACCGGAGCGCTGCGCGAAAGCGAACGTCGTCTCGTCCTCGCCCGCGCACTGCTCGGCGAATGGATTGGCGGCAGCGGCGGCGGCTGGCAGGACAGCGGCGGCGTGTGGCCCGGCATCAAGCTTATCGAAGGCGTGCCCGCCTGCGATTCCGATCCGGAATTCCACATCTCACGCGGCCGGCTCATGCCGAAGCACCACGTCTTTTCCCGTGACGAAATTCCCGACAGCGCACGGCTTGCCTTGCAGGACAGCCTCGTCGTCGTGCATGGAGGAATGGCACAAAACGTCGGGCCGATTCTGGAGATGGTCACCGAGAAATATCTCCTCCGCAGCGCGGCAGAATGGCGCGGAAGAAAAGAAGCGCTCGGCTTCCTCGATGGCATCATCGGCGCGCTCAAAACCGGCGACATTCGCAAAGTCGGCCAGCTCACCACGGAGAACTTCCGCGGCCCAATCCAGGCCATCATCCCGTGGGCCACGAACTACTACACCGAGCGGCTCATCGAGCAGGTGAGCGGCGAATTTGGCGAAGACTTCTGGGGCTTTTGGATGCTCGGCGGAATGTCCGGCGGCGGCATGGGTTTCATCGTCGCGCCGCATCGCAAGTCCGAGCTGCAGGACCGCCTGCAAATCATCATGTCCGCCACGAAGAAGGAACTCGCCGAGAGTCTGCCGTTCGCGATGGAGCCGGTGGTTTACGATTTCCGCATCAACGAAAACGGCACCTTCGCCGACCTCCTTTCCGCCGACGCCGGGCTCATGCCCAAAGGCTACTACCTGCTCCTCGCCCCGCAGCTCCTTCGTCGCGACCTAAAAGATCTCCCCGCCGCGACGCGCAGCGAGCTGGATCGTTTTGCCAGCGCCTGCCGCACGAAGCCCGAGTTGCGCGGAGTCGTGCAGGAACTCTTCGACGCCCTGCTCCCGCGAACCAAAGGCGGCAAAGCAGGCGACCAGTCGCTCGATGAACTGCTCACGGAAAACGGCTTCGACCCCGAAGCCCATGCAGCGATCCGCACCGACTTGCGAGCAGGCCGAATCGGCCTCGCACAGAATCGGCTCCCCGCGAATACGGTGATTGAGGATGTGAAGCCGGACGATGTGACCCACCGTAGTGGCGCAGGCGACCCGCCTGCATCAGTCTCCCCCGGCGACCCGCCGGAAGTCCCGCAAGGGCAACACCTCTTCCAAGCATTTGACTCGAAAGCTCCCGCCGCAATTTCCGAACGGGATCTCCCACACTGGCGTCAGGACGGCTGCACCTACTTCGTAACTTTCCGCCTCGCGGACTCGCTGCCGCACCAAAAACTCGAGCAATGGCACGAAGAAAAACGAACCTACCTTGCCTCCCTAAAGAACCCCGCGGATCGGGAAGCCATCGCCGCCGCAAACGGTCTGTTTACCGGGCGGTTCGAGTCCATTTTCGATGAGGGATACGGCGGGTGTGTTCTGCGTGAACAAAGCGTATCCGCCGACCTTGAAGATGTGCTGCGCTTCCACGATGGAAAGCATTACGCGCTTGGTTCGTTCGTCATCATGCCGAACCACGTTCATGTCCTTGTGACGCCGGCCGCAGGGCATCCGCTGAGTGAGATCCTCGGAAATTGGCGCTCTGTTTCCGCGCATCGGATCAACAAAATCCTGAACAGAACAGGAAAGCTTTGGCAGGAGGAACCTTTCGATCACATCGTCAGGAATGCCGAACAGCTTCAGAAATTTGGGCGCTATATCCGGGAGAATCCGGCGGAGGCGAAGTTGCGGAACGGGGAATATCGGCTCGGGATCGGGACTTCCGGCGGGTCGCCGGGGGAGACTAATGCAGGCGGGTCGCCTGCGCCACTACGTGAGCGCGGCCTCGCCTCGCTCGCCGCCGGAGAAGTCGCCGTCGTCACTCTCGCCGCTGGCGCTGCCTCGCGCTGGACGCAAGGCGCGGGCGTCGTGAAATCGCTGCATCCTTTCTGCAAACTCGGCGGGCGTCATCGCACGTTCCTCGAAGTGCATCTCGCGAAATCGCAGCGCACCGGACGGCTGGCTGGCACTTCGGTTCCGCACGTTTTCACCACGAGCTATCTCACGCATGGCCCGCTCTCCGCATTTCTCGCGGATGCGAAAAACTACGGCTACGACGGCCCCGTGATTTTCAGCAAGGGCAGAAGCGTCGGTCTGCGGCTCATCCCGACTGCACGCGACCTGCGTTTTGCGTGGGAGGAAATGCCGCAACAGACGCTCGACGAGCAGCAGCAAAAAGTCCGTGAATCCCTCCGCGCGGCGCTGCTCCGCTGGGCCGAGTCCACAGGCGAGGCGGGCGATTACCGCGACAACCTCCCGCTGCAATGCCTGCATCCCGTCGGCCATTTTTACGAAGTGCCGAACATGCTTCGCAACGGCACACTCGCCGCCCTGCTCCGTGAGAGACCGCAGCTAAAAACGCTGATGCTCCACAACATCGATACGACCGGCGCAAACCTCGACCCGGAAATTCTCGGGCAGCATTTGGAAAGTGGTGCGACGCTCAGTTTTGAAGTCATCACACGCCGCCTCGACGATCGCGGCGGCGGACTTGCACGCGTGGACGGACGTCCGCGTTTGGTCGAAGGACTCGCGATGCCGCGTGAGGAACTGGAGTTCGACCTCACTTACTACAACACGATGACGACGTGGATCGACGTGGACGGCTTCCTCCGCGCCCTCGGCCTCACGCGCGACGATGTGCTCGCTGGCGACGAGGAAAAGATCACCGCCGCCATCCGAGCGCTCGCCGCCAAAGTGCCCACATACATCACGCTCAAAGACGTGAAGAAACGCTGGGGACACGGACAGGAAGACGTCTTCCCCGTCGCACAATTTGAAAAGCTCTGGAGCGACCTCACAGCGCTGCCGGAAATCTCCTGCCGCTTCATCGTAGTCCCGCGCAAACGCGGCCAGCAGCTCAAAGACCAAGCCCAGCTCGACGGCTGGCTACGCGATGGCTCGGCGTGCTATGTCGAAGAGCTGTGCGAGTTTGAGTGAGGGTGCGCGACGGCGCGCGAATGACGAATGACGAAGTCGCAAGCGCGCGGCGGACTCAACTTGCGACAATTCACAAATCACCAGTCACAAATCACAGCCGTTAAAAACACTGGCTTACCATCACACGACGACTGACAGAGCACTACGGTGCGGTCCTCACTTGGTAGAACTTCGCCGATCCTCCGGCGGAGGCGTCGGTATAGCTCGTCGAACTTCCCGCGCTGGGAACGGGACCCGGTCCGCTAATTTTTACGAAAGGAATTCCGAGGTCTGTCGTTGCCCAAACTTCGTAGTTCTTCCCGCCTGCGCTCGCCCACGTGACCGTGACAGAAGTTGCCGTCGGACGTGTAGCCGATGTGATTTTGAATACCGATGCGTTGCTGAGCGGGCTCATTCCCGCCGAATGCTCCGCCGCGTTGCTTTGTCCGTCACCGTCCTCATCCCCAGCGGCAGCGAGCAGCGCAATCGAACTCGATACCGCACTCGCAGGCCCGGCTTGCGCGGGGTCGTTGGGATTCACCGCCTGCACGGAAATCGCAACCGTCTGCCCCTCGGCAGCGGTCACCGTGTAGCCCGGAGTTGAAGTAAGAAAGACCGCAGCGGCACCTCCGTTGATGCTCACGCTGACACGATACGACGGCACAATTCCCTGACTATCCGCCCCGACGGCCGGCCACGTAAAAGCCACGGCATTTCCGATCGCGTAGGCAAACAAGTTCGGCCCCTGCGGCTGTGACGGAGTTGCGACAGGCGCTGTCGTATCGAGCAGCTTCAGATACTGCGCTTCGTATGGAGCGGACGACCACGCGCCGTTCGTGGTCGGCAAGGCATTCATGATAACCCGGACGCCGTTCGCGAGGACATCGCTGCCCGTACGGCCCGCGCCCCAAAGCAATGCATTGCGCCGTCCGGAATCCACGCCGGTGTAGGCCGCGATATTGCGGACGTTGTACGTGCGCCCGCTTGTGATCCCGAAAAGATTCGAGCTGTTCTGTGTGATGTTCACATTGAATGTCCTATCCTGCCCCGCGCTCCGGTTTAGATTCACAAAGCCGAACACAACATCCGAGTTCACGGGTGATGCGTTCGCCGTTTCGTATTTCGCAACGCTGAAGATTTCCTCGTAGCGCCCGAGTTCGCCGGTTCGGTCCAGGAAATAGCGGTTCGACGACCGGAGCGCCTTCGAACCCGCCCGAGCCTGACCGACCGCAGCGTAGGCCGGATGGAGCTGCGCGAGACCGTAGTTAAAGTTCGCGTGCGCCGGGTCCGTCTGCCTCCAGAGCGGCATGAGTGAGTTGTATTTCTTAAAGTGCGGGATCGGCTTTTCCAAATTGATCTCATACCGCTCGTAGCCAAACGTGGCCGTCCCGTTCGTGTGGCTGGGCGGAACGATCGTCCCGCTGAGCCCCAATTCCTGCCCCGGAAAAATCAGCGGCGCACCATCGATCGTGCCGTTCACCGCATATCGCATCAACGCCAGCCACGGGTCGTTGTAGTGATCCTCGTCGTGGCTCGACGTATTCAAGAGCACGCCGGCCTGACCATACGCCGCGCGCCGATCCTCGTAGATGGTGCGAAACGCGGCCGTCGTCGTCGCTTCGTGCAGCGGAAAGACGATATTCTCGTTCAAAATATCGAAGTGCCGCGAGCTCCGATACGTCACCGCGCCGCCGTCGAGACTCTCGGCCATGAAAACAAAGTTCCACTTTCTAGAACGCGTTTTATTGATGATGTATTCCCACGCTTGCGGAGGAAGGCCCTGCCCAAAATCCGCCCGTAAACCATCGATGCCAACGGCGGAATCCAGCGAGGTTCCCGAAGCGTTTGCGGGGTAGCCAGTCTGCGTCAGCCAGTAGTCCAAATACGCAGCGAAGTAGCGCCACACCTTCTGCGTGACCGTATCGAAGTGCCCGTTTCCACCCCCGCCCGACGACTCGTCGCCGATCGTGGAATCGAACCAATCGTCCGTGCTGAGATGCCCGCCGGTCGAGCCAGATTTGAGCGCGGCATATCGGCCAAAATAGACATCATACGTATCGGCAAACGCGAACTCCGCGATGCGATCGGGCGCGATTGCGATATTCCCCGCAACGGATGCACGCAGGTCATACGCACCGCTTCGCGAAAAAAAACGCGCCTCCACATTGCGAATCTCCGAGGCCGCCGAGCTTCCCACATTTCCCCAGAATGTCTGCCCGAGCCCCGCAAGTTCTACGTCGTAGCTCGTGTGATTGAACGGTGCATCGAGCATGATGTCCACCGCCACAGCATCGGCTGCCGCGCTGAAGCTCTGAAACTCCGTCCTCGCCTGCATTCGGCCCGCCGGAGTGTCGTTGCTTGCGGGCGTGCCGCCGGGTGTGAACGACTTCGCCATCAACGGCATGACTTCGAAAAAGTTCTTCACCGCGTAAGGAGATCCGACCTCGAACGGCTGCCCCGTGGCGGAATCTATCTGGCGGCCTGCGATTCCATTCGGGTGGATGGGCTGGAACCACAGCATGTTCGCACCGAGTCCTTTCACGTAATCGAGGCTGAATCGCGGAGTGCCCGCACCTCCCGTGATTCCGTTTGCGAGGTCGGCAAACGTTCCGCGTTGCGAAGAACCCGTTCCGGTCGCGATGATGGTGAGCGGGTTCACTTCGTACATGATGATGTTGCGCGCCTTCTTCGGGCTCACAACGATCGCGTAGTCCCGTTTTCCGCCCCCGTCATCGTTGTTGTAGTAGCGGTAGATTCCCGGCAAATCGGAGGTCAGACGCCAGCGCACGGTGAGCCGATAGGCTCCGGTGCTGCTGGCATTCAGCGTGAGCTGATACCCGCCGCTGACTCCCGTCATCGCGTATGCCTTGAAGTAGTGCGCATCGCTGCCCGGCGGCACATTGGCAGGAGGCTTGATTCCGTCCTCAATTCCGTCGCCATCCGCATCATCGTCCGCCCGATCACGGCGATTGAGATTCGTATAAACCTCGCACGTTTGAACGCCAAGGGTCTGAGGGTCGAAAAAGACCGTAAAAGGAACCGTGTCGCCCGCCGGTTCATCCACATATACGTGCGCCGACTTGTAATCACCCTCCACTTCGCCGCCAGAGCGCACCGTGGAATTCGCGCTGATCTTCAGCGTGGAGGCAGACAGCGGTAACCCAAGGAGCGCGAAGGCGGAAATAAAGCGCGGAATGCTCACGAAACTCCTACGCATATCGACTCACGGCAGGCTGATACGAACGCGGTAAAAGCGATTGGGAACCGCGCCGGACGGATCGGTCCAAAGATAAGTCGGGTTTGCTGTGGTTACCGTAAAGCTCGCACCCGCGTTACCCCACGAGACAAAATTGGTCGTCGTCTCGACTTGATACCGGCGGTTCGCGATGACTGGGAATTGCAGCCGCTTAGTCGCACCAAACGGCGAAACGATCGGCGTGAGAAGCCGCCCGTCATTTGGGTCCGCAGGGTTGAAATCGGCAAGGAATTCGAGGATGGCGGAGACACCGTCGCCGTCCTTGTCGCTCCCGGCACCTTCGTCACCATCGGGGTTGTTCGGGTCGAGGCTGTTTTGATTTTCCCAGTAGTCGGGCAGTCCGTCGCCGTCGCTATCGATAATCGCACCCGGCGCCGCCTTTACATCACGCGTATCGCTCAGTGTGATGTCGCCGCGCTGGTGGACGGCCCGCAGTTCGTGGAGGTCATCGGGGTTGCCCGTGTAGAAGTTCGGGAACTGAAATGCGAGGGCACTCTCGGTCGCGGTTTCATTGCGAATGATGCTGTAGCTGCTGCCGGGAATGAGCGTGCCATCGAGCGTGAGGGTGAATTCGCCAATCAACTGCGCGTCGCTGATGGCCGTTCCGAGGCTCTTGTCGAAATAGATTTTTGCGACATAGCTCGCGTCCACCACGGTGCCATCCACGGCGGGATGAGCGATGCGGAGATTCACATTGGACCCCGTGTGAACATTGCGGGTCAGCGTCGTGAACCAGCCCACGGCGTCGTCGGAAATCGCGTTATTGCCCGACGATGATGCTTCGCGGAGCCGCACACTGATGATTGCATCCAGACTGACCGGCAGGCTCTTGTAGTCGAAGCGCCATTCACGGGCATAGCCCGACGCGCCGAGTTGCGATGGCGTGACTTCCGTGGCGTTGGCCCAGTTGTTCGCACCGTTTCCGTTCGCGACGGAGTCGTTGGTCCCGCTGGAGTCGAGGATGTTGAATTGCACGCTGCTCGTGCTCGCATCGGTGAGCACCACGAACCCGTAGGTCGTCCCCGCAATCGTCGCATTTTCCGTCGGGAAAAGGATCGTCCCCGTGGGCCGCTGGGTGTCGTAGTAGAAAGTCTGCGTGTTCGTCTTGAAAAGCGAAGCCTGACCGGTGCGCTCCAAAAACGCCCTGGTCCGGAGAACGTGGAACCCCTCTGAAAGGCCCGTCGTGCGGGCACCGAGATTGGCATGCGGGTAAACCGTCGCCGCCGTCGCGTTGAAATTCGCGACTTCAAAAAGCGTTTCCATCTTTTGCTTTTTGGTGACCTGGTCCGCATTGGACGGGAAACGGATGCCCGCCGTCGTTTTATGCACGCCGACCTTGTAGCGAAGAACCGTCGAAGCCGGGAGCGCCGGGATGGTGCCGCGCCACCACTCGGGCGTGCCGGTTCCATCGACTGTCCCGTCGCGGTCAAATGTGAGCGCCACAACCTGCGTCGTGCCGCGCCCCACTCCTGCGCTGCCCTCGGGAAAGGTCGCCCCATCCGTGGTGTAATAAAGCCACGCCTTCGTGATGTCGCTGGCCTTGTAACCGATCTTCGTCCAAAGCGAGATCGCCTGACCTCCGGCGCTCGCCGGGAGCGGGAAGAATTGCGTCTGCGAAGTGCCATCAATATCGGCGGCGCCGGGGCTGTGGTAGACCCAGTCTGCGGTGTCGGTGTCGGTGCTCACGCCACCGCCATCGTTGCGGGTGAAGCCAGCCGTGCCGATCGTGCATTGCCATGTCTCCGCGCCGGCCGATCCAAGAATATCACGGGAGGGCGAAGTGATGAGCTGGGCCGCGAATTTCTCCGATACGCGATGAACAAATCGCATCTGCTCGTAGCCCAGAAAAGTGTCCGTCGCCGTGCCCGGAGGATTGTCGCGACCTGCCGGAAAGCCCGCACCCATCTGCGAATTGATATTGATTCCGCCATCGAGTTTCATCAGCAGATTCGCAGTGGAGCCGTCGGCCCGCGCGGTGAAGCGAAGGTTGGTTCCATTGCGCACAATCGGGATTTGCGCAGTGTAGTTATAGCTCGGGTCACCGTTCGCGCCATCCTTGCGGAGAACACCGATGGTCGGCACAGCCACGCCGTTTTCGAAAATGTCGATGGCATGGACCTTCGTCGAACCGTTCCAAACCAACGGCAACTCCGGCACATCATAGGAAAACGCAAAGTACCCGCCGGTCGGCACGATCACCGGATTCGGATCTCCATCGCCCCGGAGACGCCCGTCGTTGCCCACGGTGACGTAGAATGGACCGTTGAACGGCGAGTAGTTCTTGAGCCGCGCGCCGCTCGGGAATGTCGTCCCGAAAGGCATCTGAATCCCGCCCACATAGTTTCGCGCGTGCATCACTACGAGCGTCGTCCCGTCCGAGTCCGACATCGCCCCATTCTCGCTCTTGTCGCGAAACTCCCATGCGCAATAGTCCTGGGTGGACCAGCGCGAAATCTGGTCACCGCGGATGAAATCCCGCCGCACGGGAAGGCTGCCGGTGACATAGTTTGTCCCGTATTGCCCGAGGAACGGAACATACGATGGCTTCGGAAAATAGTCCGGTCCGCCAGCGATGTTGTAACCGTCCGTGTAAACGATCGGAACGCCGGCGCGTGTCAGCATATACTGGTGAGCGGCGGGGCGCTCGCTGCCGGCCATGTGGTTATTGTCGTGGCTCAGGCAGTACATCATGCCTCCGTCCACTCCGAATGTGAAGCGCCCGGGCTGATCAAAGTTCACCATACTCGAACCGATTCCCGCGAATCCGCCGACGTTGTTGATGAAGTCATCATTCGCAATACGCATTCCCGCATCGAGGTAACTACTCGGGTTTGGCGGCGCACCGAGGTGCTCGCCGAAGAGCAGCAGGTCATCGCGCACAGCCTCCGTCGAAAAGTTCGAGTTGCGGTGACTCGACCAATCGGAATACCCGTGCGTGATATTAAACTGCGCCTGCGCACCGCCCAGAAATCCCGCGCTCGACGGATCTTTCGCACCCGATTGCTGCCCGAAAAAGTAACTCGGCACGTGCTTCACCGCATCGAGTCGAAATCCATCACAACCCGTCTGATCAATCGTCCAGCGAATCGATCGGATAAGCATCCCGTTCACATCCTCCGGCACCGGATTCCCCATATTGTACTTACCATCACCAAAGCCCCACGCAGCGGTCTGACGCGACGGAACGCTCGGGTCCACGCCCGTATCGGTAAACGCCTCGCCGGCCTCCCCCGCGTCGTGCTGCCCGTTCGCATTCGTATCCGTCCAGTCAAAGCGACCGTTCCCGTTTGCATCCACGTAAGGCTCCTTGTCGGCAAACGGACGAAAGACAATTCCCTGCCCATCCGTCACGCCCGGCAAATCCGTATCCGGATAAATCCGCGTCTGCCCTGGATGCCGGATACCGATCCACTTTGGATAATCGAGACCCTCCGTCTGCCCGACCGGATCGAAGCTCGTATTTTGATCCTCCTGCGCGATGTCCCATGCGAACGGATTGCGATTCAACACCTGCCACTCGTCATTGTAATCGACGCTATCGCTCGCCTTCCTCCAGCCTCCCCCACTTTTCCGGACGAGATGAAAATCCTCCGGAACGAAGCCGGGGATGCTGGGAAAAAGAGTGCCCGCGTTTACGTTGTCGAGCGGCCCTGCGTTGTGAGCCATCACGTTATCAAAATACACGCGAATCCCGAATCGCTGCGCCACCTCCACCAACCGCAGCAGGTCCGCTTTCGTTCCATAGCGCGTCGCCACGGAACCCGATTGGTTTTTGTCGCCGAGGTCAAAGCGGTCAAAAGGATCGTAGCCCACCGAAAATCCGCCCGACGCGCCTTTGCACGGATTCGGCAGCCAGAGCGAGGAATAGCCAGCCTCCGCGACCTCCGGGATGCGGCGCTCGATCTCCTTCCACGACGTATTGAAGTATTGCAGAACTACTTCAGCCCGGGCGCCACCCGCAAACGCGAAAAGAGCGAAAAGGACACAGGTAAACAGACGGGTAAATCTCAGAATCATGGTGCGAAAGTAACAGTGACTAGTATCCGCATGTGCCCACCCCGCAAGAGGAAAGCCAGCCCCCCGAAAATCACGAAATTGATCAGAAACCAACACTTCACCGGTCCACGCGCGGAGTCGGCTCTTTACACCCGTGGTCCGGCTCATAGTCTCCGGCGCTACCGGTCAAAGTCGGATGGATCAAAAGCTTCTTTTTCTCATCAATCGCGAATGGTCCAGCGGCTTGCTGGACAAGATCATGGCGCTCGCGTCGTCCGTGGCATTCTGGGCCGTTCCCCTCGCGATCTGCGCGGTATGGCTTGCCTGGCGCGGCGGGTTCAAAGGTCGCACTTTTGTCGCCGTCGCAGTGATTGCGTTTGGCGTGACCGACGGAGTCGTGGGGAGAACGGTAAAGCACTCCATCGCAAGGCTGCGCCCCCACCAAAGCGAAGTGGGCGTGCGGCAGGTGGACCTTCAAAGTCCGGTGTGGAAGGGCATTTTCTCGCCGGTCAAAAAGAAGCTCTCCATCGGCCCTTCGCCTTTTAAGGCGGAGGAGGGCCGCTCGTTCCCGTCGAATCACTCCGCGAATACCGCAGCCGTCGCGATGATCGTGGCGCTGCTTTTCAGGCGGGGATGGCTCGCTTTTCTTCCGGCATTCATCGTCAGCTACTCGCGGATTTACACCGGCTCGCACTGGCCCTCCGACGTGGCGGCGGGCATTTTTATCGGCTGCGGTGTGGGCTTGTTTTCCCTTGTGCTCGCAGAGTGGACCTGGCGGAGATTTGGGGAAAGGATTGCACCCGGAGCGTTCGCCCGCCATCCGTCTTTGCTAGATCGAACGATGAAACCAACCGCACCATGAGCCGCCTGATAATTGCACTCCTGATCCTCACCGGCCTGAGGCTTGCCTTCATCGGCCAGAACGAGCTTTCGCCCGATGAAGCCTACTACCACGAATGGAGCCAGCGCCTCGATTCGTGCTACTTCAGCAAAGGCCCGGGCATTGCCCTCACGATGCGTGCGAGCACGGCGATCTTCGGCCACAGCGAATTCGGCGTCCGATTCTTTGCGCCGATTCTCGCGTTGGGGACGAGCCTTCTGATCTTCTGGCTCGCGCGAAGGATCTTCGATGCCCGGATCGCGTTTTGGACCGTCGTGCTTGTGAACGTGACGCCGATTTTCAATGTGGGCGGGCTCATCATGACCATCGATCCGCTGTCCATTTTCTTTTGGACCGCGACACTCTGCACCGTCTGGCTGGCGCTGGAAAAAAGTCCGGCATTTTCGCTCTGGTGGCCGGCATCCGGGATCCTGATTGGACTTGGCTGGTTGTGCAAATTCACCAATGCCATGCAGCTTCTCAGCGTGTTTCTGCTGCTCCTGCTCACACCGAAATACCGCCCGGAACTCCGGCGCGGCGGCTTCTGGTCCATGCTCCTCGTCTTCCTTCCGTTTGTCTGGCCGATCTACCGCTGGAATGTCGAACACGGCTGGCCCACGACGCACCACCTCGCCGCACGCGGCGGGCTGGAGACCGCGTGGTATAAGTTCGACTGGAGTTCATTCGGACAATTTCTCGGCGCTCACTTCGGCGTCTATTCGCCGCTCATTTTCGCGGCGATGGCGTGGGCTCTGATCGCCTCGTGCAAAGACAGCATCGCACGCTGGACCGCCGCTGCGGCATGGGCCGTTCCTGCCATTCCGACCAGTCTCCGCACACGGACGGTCCTGTGGATTGTCACCATTAGCACGCTGCTGGGCCTGTTCTTTTTTGGCAACGCCCTCGAGATTCCCGAGCTTCACAAACTCGCCGCGTGGCTCGCCGCCATCGCTGCGATCGCCGCAATCGCAACGCTCAAAGACGAGCCCAACATGCACTGGAAGCCCCGCTTTCTCCTGGCTTTCGCCGCCCCGCTCGTCGCGCTTTACGTCTGGATCGCACTGCACCACGACGCCGAGGTGAACTGGACCGCACCCGCCTCCATTTCCCTCGCCATTCTCACCGTCTCATTTTTCAGCGAGCGCGTCGCCGCGGGCGGGAACTGGAGAAAGACCGCGATTGCCGCCGTCGCCATCGGCGCCTTCATGTCGTTCGTTACGGTCAATCCGGGCATCATCCGCGCAATGGGCCTGCCGGACCCGAGCGCGCGCATCCGTGGATGGAAAAGCACGGCAAAGGTCGTGGACGACTTCCGCCAGCGCATCGAAAAGCAGACTGGCAAACGCGTCTTCCTCATCGCCGATGACTACGGCACCGCGGCATCGCTCTGCTACTATCTCCCCGAAAAACGAATCGAGGCTCCCGGACATCCGCCGGTGTATGTTCCTGAATCTCCCGCAGCGGAAAACCAGTTCCATTTCTGGGGCCGCTACGACGAATACGAAGCCCGCAACCCAAACATCCCCATCAACGAAGACGAAGACTCCCGCGAATACGGCATCAGCAAATTCGCAGGCCGCACGGCTCTCTACATCACCGACCGCGACGAAGGCGAACCAGCCAGTGTGCTCATCCCCTCATTTTACAATCGTGGCAGCGCTGAGGCGAGCTGGGCTAAACAGTCCGCAAAACCATGGCGAAAACCCGCCGCCGACTTTGAAATCAAGCAAGGCGACCGCGTGTTGCGCACCATTCGCATATTCGTCCTTCCGCACTATCAGCCGGGGAAGGTGCTCGATTAGAGACTCCGGCCCGTCAACCGTGTTGCCACGAGCACCAAAACGGCGGGCGCTTGCTACGTGCCGCGCTTTCCGCAAATGCTTCGCGCAATGAGCAAACTCAATCTGACCATGGATGACGCAGCGAAAAGCCGCTGCACGGCGGGCGCCCGTTGCTGCGCGCCAGCGCTCTACTAACGAATGAACCCGCTTTACGTAGCCGCCCGAGTGGCACGTCGAATCCTGCCGACAACCCTGCCCGTGTGGATGCGAAAAGCGCTGCCTTTCCTGGACCGCAATCTCGGCGCAGCAGATGGCGCTGCAATCGTCCGGCTTTACGAAAAGCGCATGGGCACCAAAAAACCCGCAAACTGGCCGCAAGGGCTGACCGTCCTTGAAGTCGGCACAGGCGCGACCAACGGTTCCTGCTACGAACTCGCCGCGCGCGGTGCGAAACGCGCCCTCTCACTTGAGCCATTCGTTGCATTGAACCGCGAGAAGGATGAACAGCAAATGGCCGCGTCTGGAATGCGTCCGGAAGATCTCGCCACGAATGTGGAGCGCCTCATTTCGACCAAACAACTTCCAGACGGCAGCGTGGACTGCATCCTCTCGAACTCCGTGCTGGAGCACGTCACCGAGCCGGACGCGCTTTTCGCCGAACTCGCGCGACTGCTGCGACCCGGCGGATTCATGCTGCACATCGTGGACTACCGGGATCATTTTTTCCGCTACCCGTATCAGTTCCTCACGTGCTCGAAGAAAACGTGGGAGCGATGGCTGAACCCCGGCGACCTTCCCCGCTGGCGAATCACCGACCACAGCGCTGCGCTGGAGCGCGCAGGGCTTTCCGTGGAGGTCCTGCTCGCACGTCCCGCGCCCGGCTGGGATGCAGTGAAATCGAAGATCCATCCCGAGTTCGCGGGATATTCCGAGCATGCGCTCTCGACCGGCTTCGGCGTGCTTTGGGCGGAATTGTTCGCTGGAAAGCCGATCGATCCCGTTTAGAATCCAAAGCATGCGCTTTTGCATACTTCTTTTCTTCGCTCTGACCTGCTCGCTTCTTGCGACCCATTCATCGGTTTTTGACAAATTGGATGCCTTCACCCCCGTGCTCTCATTCACCGAGTCCGTCGCGCAGCATGTCGTCGGCCGCGGCGTGGATCGACAGACCGAGGATGCCTACTCCGGCAAGTTCCAGATCATCGTGGAAACCGGCGATCTAGCGACGCTCAATGCCACCTCGATCGTCCGCATCCGCATTGGCTCCTTCCTTTTCGACAAAACGCTGGGCGACGCTCCCGACTACGTCGCAGGCGGCACCCAGGCCACGTTCCAGATCATCGATGGGCTGGACTCCATCGGCTCGGTGAAAGCAAAATGGGGCAACGGAAAGCTCACAATTACAGGCTCCATCAAATCCCGTTTTCTCCCATCACCCGCGAACAGCTTTCAAGTGCCCGTCCTCGTGGAAGACGACCGCTATTTCATCAGCGAGACCACCGAGGCCTCGCTGATTTTTGGCGACAGTTCCGGCAGCCGGAAAATCGAAGTGCAGGGAAAATCCACGTTCAAGTCGGTCCGCTTCGGTCCTGCGGATGAACCCGACTACGAGGATGATTTGTGGAAGGTGTCGGTCTCCGGCTCGCTCGATTTCACACCGCCCGCGGTGAAACTCCTATCGCCGGGCAAGCTGACCAATGCAACGCCGCAGCGGTACGTGCTCAGCACTCCGCTGGATGCCGAAGTCGTCACGGTGCAGGTGGATTCGGATTCCGCAACCGACCCGATTCTTCGCGAAAACCTGGAGCCCCCGCTCGTAAAGCCGAAGCAGTCGCTGTGGGACGGCGTCCTGTATCTCGCCTCCGGCGCGAACAACGTGCGGTTCACCACCATCGATCGCAGCGGAAACTCATCCACAACCACATTCACCCTCACGCACGAATGGCGCAGCGGAATTTACACGGGCATCCTCGATCCGGGCTCCGACGAGATGACGCGCATCCTCACGCTCAATGTCGCGCCCGGCGGAAAATTCACCGGCCAGCTCCAACTCGGGCTGGACAAATACCGTTTCAAAAACGAATTCGACAACACCGGCTTTGCGACCTTCCAACTGCCTCGCACCAAGGGCCGCGTCCCTCTCGACTTTGTGATCAACGTCACGCAGGACGACTCAGACTTCACCGGCGAACCGGACCCGAAGCCCACCGTGCTGAGCGTCGTCATCTCGGATGAATCCGGCTCTTACACCATCGACGCAACGCGCGCCGTGTATGATTCCGAAAGCGTCCAGCCGGATTTGCTCGCGGCCTACTACACCGCACGCATTTCGCCGGACCCTTTACTGGAGGGCACTGGCGGGCCGGAGGGCTCCGGCTACCTCACCATGAGCGTGAAGAACAACGGAAGCATTAAAGCGCTCGGAAAAGTTGCGGACGGCTCGCCGTTCTCATGCTCCGGGCTGCTCGGCGGCGACGGCAGGCTGCTGGTTTTCTCGAAGCTCTACAAGCCGACCGACGGCTTCGTGCAGGGTTTCGTGACATTCACCGCCGCCGAAGACCAAGGCAGCACCTGCGAGGGAAGTGTCCGATGGGTCCAGCCGTCCAACGCAAAGGCGACCGGCCTTTTCCCCAACGGCGTGAATGCGGACTGTCCCGTCTCCGGCGGCATCTATCTGCCCGGACGACGCATCGTGGACGAAGGCAGCATCGACGACACCACGCCGCTCGGCACCGCCACCGAGGGCGAGCTTCGATTCGTCGGCGGCGACTTCGGCGGCTCCGATTCGGGCCGTCTTTTCGGGATCAACTACAAGGGCACCGTGACTTTCACGCCGCCGCACCCCGAGGAAAAACTCAAGCTCTCCGTGAAGAACAAAACCGGCATCTTTTCCGGCCGCATCCTTGCATCCGGCCACGATTCCCCGGCAAAGAAATTCTTCGGCGTCATCGTCGGGCAGGAAGGCCTCGGCGATGGCGGCTTCACGAGTAAGACGGACAGCGGCTCCGTGGTCATCGAGGCGCAATGAGCGACCGCCTCGTCGAACAGTTTCTCGAGCACCTCGAAGTCGAGCGCAACGTCAGCGCCCGGACTCTGATCAACTACCGCCACGCACTCACCACCTTCCGCGAGCGCGTCGCAGAACCGCCTTGGAAAGAACTGCGCGCCGACCATTTTCGCCGCTATCTGTTCGACCGAATGAAGGCCGGAATCGCCAAGCCCACCATCCGGCTTCACTTCGCCGCGATGCGGACATTTTTCCGTTTTCTCGTCGAGCGACACGGGCTTGCGGACAACCCGCTCAAACAAGTCCAGCTCCCGAAACTCGACAAGAAACTCCCCGTCGTCCTCAACCCGAAACAGATCGACGCGCTTCTCACCGCGCCGCTCAAAATGGAGAAAAGCGACAAGGCCCCCAAGTGGATGCCCAAGCGCGACGCCGCGATTTTGGAGCTCTTCTACAGCAGCGGCCTCCGTCTTTCCGAGCTCGCCTCGCTCGAAGTCCGCGCCATCGATCCTTACAACGAAACCGTCCGCGTCCTCGGCAAAGGCCGCAAAGAGCGCATCGTCCCGGTGGGCAGTCTCGCGCTCGAAGCCATCCAGCAATACCGCCATGCCGCAGTAGTGAACGCCGGACCGCTCTTCATCAACAAAAGCCGCAAACGCCTGTCCGTCCGCTCCGTCTGGCTTTCGCTGAAGCGCTACCTAGACCACGCCGGCATCCCGTCGAACATCTCGCCCCACAAGCTCCGGCACAGCTTCGCCACGCACATGCTCGACGCGGGAGCCGATCTCCGCAGCGTGCAATCGCTCCTCGGCCACGCCTCGCTTTCCACGACGCAAATCTACACGCACGTCACCGTCGAGCGCCTCAAACGCGCCTACGACGACGCACACCCGCGCGCTTAGGCGTCCCGCCGACGCATCCCCCCAGTGGAAAAAAGAGCGGCTCTGGGCAAGAGCATGTCTGCCGCAGATTCAAGGTGCTGCGCATCCCCCATTCCCCTACTGCACCAGCCCGTTTTGCATCGCCCACTTCCACAGCGACGCCTGGTCGTGCGTCCCGAGCTTCTTATTGATGCTCTCGCGGTGCGCGCCCACTGTCCGCTCCGACATTCCCAGCCTCGTCGCGATCTGCTTCGACAGTTGCCCTTCCAGCACCATCGATAGGACCGAGATCTCCGTCGGCGTCAGCGAGATCCGCTCCGCGCTCTGGCGCTTGATCCTCTCCATCACCGACTTCGATACATACCGCTCACCCGCAGTCGCCGCCTCAAACGCTTTGCGCAAGCCACTCAGCCCGTCATCCGAGTGGATCAACCCCGCCGGGTGCGCATCGCACGCCAGCCCCAGCATCACCCCACTTTCGCACCCCGTGTGAATCATCACGCCCATCGCCGGCAGCATCGACCTCAATTGAGTGATAAGCGCGATCCCATTGCGCTTCGGCATCCGCAGATCCGAAATCAGCACCGACGGCTTCAATCGCAGGCAAAGCTCCAGCGCCTCATCCCCATCCGACGCCTGTCCAACCACCACACACGAGGGAAAAAGGAGCGGCAACGCAATCGCCAGCGATTGCCGCGTCATAATCGCATCGTCGGCCAAGACCACAGCGTGAGACCGCGTTGATTCAGCAACAGGTTTTGGAGAAAGGGACGGAGGCGTAGGCATATGGAAATTATAACCGCGTGACATCAACCGGTCCGCAGAACAAATGCAAATCAAAAGCCGTTCCCCTCCCATATTTTCATCTCTCGCCAATCCACCCCCGCACCCCAAACCTCCGCCCCTTCTCTGAACTTGCAGCCAGACCCGATACGAATTTGCAGTCAATCCCTATAACGAATTGCAGCCACACCCGATACCCTTTTGCAGTCACACCCGAGACGAAATTGCAGCCAGACCCGACCCACATTTGCAAGCACACCCAATAGACGATTCCCGGCGAACTCGGCATTCTCCGCCCACTCAAACCCGATGTTGCATCCCGTTACCAGCCGCAAAACAACCACGCCAGCCCAAGGCCTCCGCGTGCCCCGGTTCGCCAAAAACCGGGCGCAAACCGCCATTTCCCCCGCCAAACCAGCCCTCGACCTCACCGGAGCCCTCACAAACTTCGCCAACCTTTTGAGTTCGCCGCGCGGCCAAATCGTCAACCGCGGCGCGAAAATCCGCGACGTAGAAACGCGCGTCGCCGGCCTCTACGAGCGCATGCCCGACCTCGGCGACCTCGTCCTCCAATACGGCGAAACCGAAGCCGGTAGCGCCTTCATCCCCGCCTGGAAACGAGCCCGAATCATCGTCGATGCCGGCCACGGCCCCGGCGAAGACGAGCCACCGATACCACCGACGCCGCAATCATTTCCACACTTCTATATCCTATGAAAAAATTCGCTATCTCACTTTTGTCCGCAGCTTGCGTTTCGACGGCACACGCTGATCCTCAAAATTTACAGCTTGAGCTACCGGCATCGATGGCTGGTCACGAATTTTCGATTTATCAGTATGATCCGGCGGATCCTGCGACGCGACTTTTTGAGAGCGCTGTTCTTCCGGATTACTGGATCGCTGCTACGCAACGACTCCGTTTGGTGGCAACACTCGGAAACGGGGCGTTTCCGTTTGTTCTCGAAAACCTGACCTTCGGCGGCTCTTACGAGCAAACGGGGCTTACAGGAACGCTTTTTCTCACGCCTTCCATTTTTACTACGCAGGGCAACATTCGCTACACGTTCACAGATAGTTTTGACAATGGCGGCGACGCTTACGGCCTGCTATTTTATCCTCCAAGTTCTAGCGTCCCGTTTGCCTTTCCAGAAACGGGGCGCTCCGGCGAGTTTCGCGCTTACGGGATTTCCGGGCTGTTCAATGTGTGGTCCGACACTGGAATTCCTGTCTCTACCTACTCAACAACTGGAACTGGCATCTTGGTGAATCTTACGAAGAACCTCTATAAATTGGATGCCGAGAACGCTGTTTGGCTGTCGCTTGCGGGATACACAATCCCGACGATGCCGATCGTGGTCAATGTTGGAGTGGGTTCCTCAGGGCAGCCCTTCACTCTTCACACCGAGGGCGGGAGCGCTCAATCGCTTGTCGCGTCCGGGAGCGGAGAAATCACGGGTCCGGTCGGGTTGTTGGAGGAATTTTGGGTCACGCGGAATTCAGATGGTGCGATTTCTCCGGTTGCTGTGGCGATGACTGGAGCTGTCACCCAAAACTGGGCGGTTTATTTCACCACGCAACCGCAACATTGGGTAATGACGCCGTTTCTGATAGGCGAAGAAATCGCAAGCCATCCGATCAAGGTTGTTCATACAAGCGGTGCAATACAATGGCTTGAACCCGACCCTGCACTGCCAGTGCCCGATACGGTTTCCACGACGATTTCCGGGGTGACGAAGTTTTACCAAATCTATCACTTCCGAGCTCCGGTGAATGCATTGGATGGATGGAGCCTTTACGACGCTTCCAATAACCAATATTTGGGCAGTTTCACAACCACTTCGACCAAGGGGTTGGATGAATGGTTGCCTCCAAGTCCGGTTGGTCAAATTACAGTCACAATCCCGACCTCACGCGTCGGCACCGATTTCGTGTTGCGGGACGCTGTCGGCAACGAAACGGCTTGGGTAAGCAACGGTGGGACCGGTTTTTGGAATTACACATTTGGAAGCGCCACCACACAGGTTCACTTCAAGCATGGGACGGTTGCGAAGGTCGGCCCGGGGCCTTTCAAGATTGTCGATAAGTTGACCGGGAGCGAGCAGGCGACCAGCGGGACGAGTTCGGTAGATTTAAAGATGTGGAGCATTCCCGAGCCGATCACGTTTACGATACCGGCGTCTCGTTGGACCCACGACTTGTGGCTCGGTAGTCCGAGTGCGGGGCGTGCGGAGAGAATTACACCCGCCACCATGCAGGGCCTGTGGACATTTTCCGAGGCGGGAGACTTGTCCGCCACCTTCACTCCGTTCTCTGTCTTCGTCGCCGCTTCAACCGCATACGGTAATGCCCCGTGGAAGATTATCGACATGACGACAAGCGAGGTCGCTCCGATTAACCCAAATTCACCCACGGATCTGAGCGGGTGGTCCACTCCCACCGATACCCAAGATAGCGACGGAGATGGTCTCTACGACTGGTATGAATTCCTCGTCGGCACCAAGGCTAACGTCGCCGATACCGACGGCGATGGCGCGAATGACGGGGCAGAACTCGCAGCCGGGACCAATCCCCGAGCGCAGTCCCTACCCGCGACCGCCGCATCTTCCCTGCAGATTCTCACACCACTCGAATAGTTCCCGACAATCTTCTTTCATTTTACTCTCCTATGAATCGTCAAATTCTCACTACCTCCGTGGCCGCAATCATCGCGATCGGCTTTGCTCCAGAACTCGATGCTCAAAGCTGCTGCGGCGGTGGGGCGACGACGCATTCGCGTGTCGCGACCAACTTTAGCGGGCTGATTTCGCCGCGTCTCGCTCCCAAACGGTTCGTCGTCAAAGTCGGCCCTGGAACCGCTCACACGCTGGTCGTGGAAAACCTGACAACTGGCGCAGTCAATACCGTCCCACTTCCTGCGAACACCGCGATGAGCACGGTCGTTGTTCCCGCTCCATCGGATGCTGAAGTGCGCGTGAAGCTCATCAATACTGCGACAGGAGGCCTTGCGAGCCGCACTTCTGTGGTCTCGCAGGCTTCGGCGTCGTTAGGCCGAGATACTGGCCCTGCCGCAGCCCGTTCCGAGTCTACCGAAAGCTGTGGAAGCACGCCTGATGGCGACTACACACCTACCGATCCCGAAGAAACCCAAAACACCAGCGATCGGTCGAGCAAGTCTGCGATTCCCGGCTCTGGCGTACCTGGTGCGTTTATGGCCCCTCCAGCGGAAGCATTCGGACTGCTCAATCCCAAATTCGGAACGGAAGTTGGAAAAGCAATATCAAACGCTGGTCCGGGCCTCCGTTTGGCGATGAGCCTGGGGACAAGTTTTAACGGAAAGGGTGCCCCGAAGCTTGTATTTCAGATGCAAGCATCCGCAATCGGCCAGGCTCCCACTCGCGCCATGCTTTTGAGCTCCCTTCTCCGGGCTGGCGGGACCACGATTGGCGGTTTCGATGGAGCCTTCCACACGAGCAATGGAGGCGTCATTTACACGGATGCAAGCGGGGCAATTTCCGAAGTGCGGACGCAGGATGTCCACGCGGTCGTTTCCGATATCGTTGTGTCCAATGTGGTGACTGGCTTTGAGGTGCGGTTCTATAGAGTGACCGGAGGAGTAAGCCCCGTTGCCAGTTCCTCGATTCTCGGGAGCGGTAGCGGCGGCTCTCCCACAACGCCTACCACTCCTACCACGCCAACGACTTCATACACACCGACCAACGGGGGAAACCCGATCGTTCCCGCATTGAAATGGAAGTTCGAGCCGGCCGGAACTCAGATGGTCTTTACTCAGATTGCGGGTGGCGAAACCAAGTCCTACCCGTTCGAGGTCAACGGACCGGGTGCTGTCTTGGGGTATCCGCCTGTCGGGTGCGGTGGAACCGACTATTTCGCACGATGGGACTCGGCGAATAACTCGAATCTTCCAGCCGGACAGGAGCAAGTTTACAAAAGCATCCAGCGAAACGGAGTGGCGCGGAATTTCATCATGAATCGTGGGCCGGAAAGCCTCGCATGGCTCGCCGATCCCGCTAACCCTCCATCGACACCACCGACCGATCCAAACACAGATGACGTGCATGTGGATACGGGCGATCCCACGAATGGAACGACGACCGACGATGATACGGTCACGACTGTTTCTACGACGGGTTATTACACCAAGGAGTCCATCACGCCATCGGCGTTTGCTCCGGACCGTACCATCACTATCCTCAAACCTTTGCCGTTTGGGACCGTGCCGAATGTAGCGCACTCCGCCGCCATGGAGAATAACTGCGACGCGACGGTGATTCACCATGTCGATACGATGGATGGATGGACTCGGGATTGGGTCCACAAAATCGCCGGAGTCCAAGTCGAGCGCCACTCCACGACGCAAACCACTGCGATCCATGCGTTCCCACCGGGCACACATCCCGCGCAGCAGGTCGATGTCGTCACCGATTTGCACTTCGGCTCGGACGCTTCTACACCGCGAGTCACGGTAACCAAGACCGTTTCCGAACGTGCCGCCGATGGCCGACTCCGAGGGCTTCCGGTTTATCGGTTGGATGCAGACGGCACGGTGACAGAATACAACTATACCTTTGGCATCGCCGACGGCCGCGATGCTTTCGACCGCACCGAAGACGGCACGGATGTGCGCACGGAATCCACGGTTTACGCCAATGGAATCATTTCGAAATTTGTGACCATCACCGACGACAGAAAGGTCGTCTTCGAGGAAACTTCACAAATACACAACGGCGCTTCGCACGTCATCAGCCGAGTCGCGCATGGCTACACGAATGAATTTCGCACCTACAGTGAGCGGGCCACGCTCGGTGGTTGGAAGACGACTTACACGGCCCACACCAACGGAGGTTATGTCGATTGGGATATGGGCGAAGACGGCATCGTGACTTCATACGTGGATACCGACGGCGATCTCTCTCCCGACCAAACGACACGAGCGGCGGTGCCTGCTGCCGGTGGACGCCCAGCCGTACCATCGAAATTCACCGAGACGGGCGAAGACTGCAATGGTTGGCACTGGCAAATCACTCGAGAGACGGCCACCGGCCCGATTTTGGCAAAGCGCGTGTGGAAGACCGGAGCGGATGGACAAGTTCTGGAGGAGGTGACCAATGACTGGCTGCACACGGGCTACGTTCGGACAATCAACGCCAATCTCACACAAACGACTGCGATTTATCAACGCAAGTTCGTCAACGACGGGAATCCCACTAATGCAAGCAATGGCCGCCTGATTTCCGAGCGGACCACCGATTTCGATGGTCGAGTTTTATCGGTGACTGGCGATGGCGTGCAGCCTGAGACGCACGTGCATTCCATCACATCCGCGGGATGGTGGAAACAAGTCTCGACCATCGGCACGACGGCAGAAAACGTGGTGAGTATGCGGTCGTGGGAATCGAACGGGCTGGCCCGCGCGGAATCCTTGCCCTCGGGCGTCGCCAATCTCCGCACGTATGGCTTCGACGGAAAAGGCCGCATCGCTTCCGTAAGCGAAGACGGCACGCTCATCCGCCAATCTGCGTATGACGACGGGACTGGCGGCACGACGCAAACGACGATTGCAAGCCCGGACCCCAACGTGGTCACGACTCAGGTGCCCATCATTCACTCGGTGGACGGAAAAAACTGGGTGATTTTGACCACGACCAACGGCACACAAGTCACCAAATCGTATCGCCGAATCGGGCTGATGGAGCCGGATGTCCTTTCCGAATCGATGACTGAGGTAAACGGCGTAATCAGCCGGACGAAAGTTACGATTTTGGGCGCAGAAATCACCGAAACAGAAACGCCCGCAGGCGTTGCACCGAGCTATCGCTACACGAAAGCCGGAGTGGAAGTTGCCACGCTCGCGCAAATCGCAGGCAGCACGCAAAGCCTGGTATCGGTCACAACCGATGCGCTTGGCCGCCCGCTGACGACAACGCACTCGCACACCGGAACCACCACGACCAACATATATTTTCTCTACAACGAGTACGGCGGAGGGTTGCAGAGCAGCGTCTCGACGGGAGCAAACATCGCTGGCACGCCTAACGCCGTGAGCACCGCGACATCGTTCACGTATTATGATTCCGACCACGTCGCCGCAGGTCGGGTCAAATCGCGGACAACCGACACCATGGCCACTTACTTCAGCTACACCTCACGCGGGCAGCAGCGGGCCACCTGGGGAGCCACGTATCCCGTCCGCTACACCTACGACGAGGTCGGTCGGCTCAAGCAAATGGAAACATTTAGAAACGATCCACCGACGTCGGGCGCGACGACAAATCCCGAGAGTTGGGCAGCAACGAGCAGCGACAAAACGACATGGGAATACTGGCCGGGAACCAATCTCCTAAAACAAAAGAGCGACGCAATGGCCAAAGGCGCACAGTACACCTACGACAATCGTGGGCGAATGCTCACCCGCACTTGGGCTCGCGGAGTGGTGACGACGTATGGCTACAACACCGCAGGGCAAATGCGCACGACGACTTACAGCGACAGCACGCCCGCCGTATCCATGACCTACAACGCGATGGGCCAGGCCGCGACGCTTGCAGACGGCACGGGAACCAGGACGTTTACTTACGATCCAGCCGGGCGGCAACTTGGCGAGCAATACTCCAATGGTCGCGCCGATGGATTGCACTTTGTGTATGACCCAGCGGGCAGGCAGGTGGGCTACGCGCTTTCCGATGAAAACGACTGGGCGACTTGGCAGGGTTGGGGAAACAATGTCGATGGGCGCATCTCCGGAATCATGACACCGGAGGGCTGGGTCGGCTACTCCTACGACGGAAAGAGCAATTGGCCGTATCTGCGCCGATTCATGGCGTATCCAAACGCTGCATCGCAAATCGCGGTCGAGCCTGTGTCTATCGATGCCCAGGCGGATTCGGATGGGTTGGGTCGCTTGACGCGCGTCAGGACCACTGGGATAAACGGTAACACGCAAAACACAGAGCTGATCCGCACCTACGCCTACAATACGAAAGGCCAGCGCAACAAAATGACGTACGAAAACGGGGACTACGTGGACTACACGTACAACGCCCGAAACGAAGTGACCGGCGGCACCAAGAAATACGGGGTGGTCACGCCAAATGATGGATTTAACAATGCAACCCTGCAGAACACCGCGCACACATACACGTTTGACGCGATTGGGAATCGAACGTTTAGCACGACATATCTTGGCGGAGGAATCACCAACTTCAACGCGCTCAATCAGCCCCACAACGAGGCAGCGAATTCAGCCCGCGTAAAGCTGAACGGCAAAGGAACGGCTGGGTCGCAGGTCACCGCTAAAGTGAATAATGTCAACCAAACTGTGACCCGCGCCCGGGGCGGCGACTGGGCGGTCAATGGTAGCAACAGCAGCATGTCTTACCTGTGGGCACCCATCTCGGTGACGGAGACCATCTCCGGCACGGCAGTAGAGAAGACCGGGAAAAAGTTTCTCGCGCCAATAGCGGGCGGCACATCCTTCGCCTTCGACTTCGATGGAAACCAGACGACCGATTGGCGGTGGAACCACACATGGGACGGCGAAAACCGGCTCATAAAGAGCGAAACCGTGGCCGCAGCCGGGACCGCCGGAGTGCCGCGCGAACGAATCACCTACACGTACGACGCGCAGTGGCGTCGGGCGACGAAGAAAGTGGAAACTCGAGCTAGCGCAACGGCGGCGTGGGTGATAGAGAGCCACATGCGCTACGGCTACGAAGGCTGGAACTTGATTGCCGAATGGGATATCAAAACGTCCCCTGCGAAGCTCGTGCGCACCCATCATTGGGGAGTGGACCTCAGCGGCACCCGCAGCGGAGCTGGCGGAGTCGGCGGCCTAGTGATGACCCGCCACCACACCCTCGCCGGAGTGAACGGAGTAAAATCGACCATCCCCGCCTACGACGGCACTGGAAACATCCTCGCCTACGTGGACACCGCCGACGGCAAGAGGGTAGCCGAATACGAATACGGCCCCTTCGGCGAGCCCCTGCGAGAAAGCGGCCCCCTAGCCAAAGCCCACCCACACCGTTGGAGTAGCAAATACACGGATGAGGAGACGGGGTTCAGTTATTACGGGTATCGGTATTACATTCCGAGTAGCGGACGGTGGTTGAGCAGGGATCCGATTGAGGAACGGGGGGGATTAGGGTTGTACAGTTTCGTTTTCAACAACACGAAGCACTGGGTTGATCGCTTTGGAAAAGAACCCCTCGGTTCGCCTACATTTGGATGGGAAGCCGGAGGACGCGCATCGGGAGGCCCGATCGGGTTCCCTTTCACACATGGAAATAACTTTCCGACTCCAGAAGGTCCTGATGGCACGGATATTAAACCTCCCTCAGATAAACCTCCGACATTACCACCGCTGCCGGGAGACCCAAGCGGGGCTCCTAATCCAAAGGGCATTCCTCAGTGCAGGGAAAAATGCCACAAGTTTTGGGACGATTGGGACAAAGAACAACAGGCAAGACTGGACAGGATTCTAGCCTTAACCGGAATTAACGCCGGGGCAGCAGGTGCGGGAGGTCCGATTTCAGGAGGCATCGCATGGGGCTTGGCCGCACACATTGCCAATCAGATTGCAAACTTTAGAGTAGAGCTAGCTAAACAATTGGCTGATCAGCACAAGCTCTGTGAGAAATTATGCCCGTGCAAATGACGATTATGAATGAATTGTTTTATCACTCCTTGAGGCTTGTATACAGTTTTGCTGGATTGCTTTTCACCTGTTTTCTTGCGCGATACATCTTTGGCATCGCGATCGAGGATAGGGCACTACTAATATTCGCTGCAATTTTAGTGTTGGCGGTACTTTTTAATTGCATCTGCTTGAAAATCGCAAAAATTAGCCTGACGAGTGACCGCGAAAATCAGATGCCCGGAAAACGGGGTCAGAAAGACAAATAGTGCGAGGAAAAGGGGGTCAGGCGATAAAAAAGAAATGAAATGCCTCATAAATTGCCATTCGAATCGAATGATGCATGCCATTTCAACCCTTTGATGTTGTCCAAGTACTTACATCCATTTCTTTTTTATCGCCTGCCCCCCTTTCCCGGCGACGGACGCAGAAATGGATCGGCGATGCAGCCACTTGCGCAGAGGGTGGTATTGGGGGAGTCAGGAATTTGCGGAAAAGCTGATGAAGATACTGGGAAAGAAGGTCGGCAAAGAGACGGCGCAAACCCACCGGCGTGCGCCAGCAAACCGGGCGCACGGAGAGAAGGCAGCGGAATCGCTGATAGCAGGCGGGCTGGAAGCGAGCGGACTGAGCCTGACGGAAATGAAGAAGCTCACGGGAGGGGACGCAAGAAAGGCGGCGATGGCCGAGCTATTGTGGAAAAAGACGACAGTGTCGCGAGCCTGGATTGCCGAAAAGCTGTCGATGAAAAGTGCGGCCAATGTGGGAATGGCGATACGGAGGTTAAAAAACGGGGAAATTGAGCGGGACTATTCGCGCGAGTTTAAGGACTTTATCGCCCATGCAAACGAGGGCCTTTGATGGATTTATTTCTT
>JAYUSJ010000359.1:0-11188 GCA_043755735.1 Verrucomicrobiaceae bacterium
GTCCTTCGCGCCCTTCGTAGTCATTTTGTTTATGGAACATGGTATTACTTGTCCTTCTGAGGAGCCTCGGCTTTAGGCAATGTTTTCGCTGCGCAGGAAGTCCCGCAGTCGCTGCCGCACCCGCTCTTTTTGGTAAAGCGCCGCGCGAGGTAAATGATCGCGCCTAGGATCGCGATGCCGACAAGGATTTGCTGGACGGTCTCGTTCATTGGAAGCCGAGGAGTTTTCCTCCCTGAAAGACGATGAGCGCGGCGAGGTAGGCAAGGCCCGTCATGTAGCCGATTTGGAAAAGCGGCCAGCCCCAGCCGCCGGTCTCGCGGCGAACGATGGCCACGGTGCTGACGCACTGCATCGCGAGAACATAAAAGACCATGAGGCTGAGGCAGACCAGCGGGGTGAACAGCGGTGCTCCGTCGGGCCGGCGCTCGGCGCGCATTTGTTCGCGAAGTCCTTCGTTTTCCTCGTCCGCGTCCTCGATGTTGTAGATTTGTCCCATCGTGCCGACAAAGACTTCGCGGGCGGCGAAGCTCGCGATTAATCCGATGCCGATTTTCCAGTCGTAGCCGAGTGGCGCGATGACTGGCTCGATTGCGTGTCCCATCCGTCCGGCGACGCTGTGTGCGAGCGCTTCTGATTGTGTTGCGTCGGGATTCTCAGGCTTTGGGAATGTCATCATGGCCCACAGGATGATGCTGAGCGCGAGGATGACGGTTCCGGCGCGGCGCAGGAAAATGCCGCCGCGCTCCCACATGCGCTGCACAATTCCGCGAATCACCGGGGCCCGGTAAGGAGGGAGTTCGAGAAGGAGCATCGGCGTTTCGCTTTTCAGCAGCGTTTTCTTGAACAGCCAGGCCATGGCAAACGCGGCGATGAGCCCGAGCGAATACATCGAAAGCATGATTCCCGCTCGTTGCCATGCGCTGGCGGCCGGGAGCATCACGGCGATCATGACGATATAAACGGGAAGGCGCGCGGAGCAGCTCATCAGCGGTGCGACGAGGATCGTGACGAGGCGATCCTTGCGGCTCTCGATGGTGCGCGTGGCCATGACGCCGGGAATGGCGCAGGCAAACGAAGAGAGCATCGGCACGAACGATTTTCCATGCAGCCCGACACGTGACATCAGCCGGTCCATGATAAACGCAGCGCGCGCCATGTAGCCGCTGTCTTCGAGGAGACCGAGGAAGAAAAAGAGGACGAGAATCTGCGGGAGGAAGACGACAACACCGCCGACACCCGAGAGGACTCCATCGACCAGCAGCGACTGGAAAAGCCCCGGCGGGATCTGCGCAGACGTCCATTTTTTCAAAGCTCCGACTCCAGCCTCAATCCAGTCCATCGGATAGGATGCGACGGTAAAGATACAGAAAAACATCAGCGTCATCATCGTGATGAACGCAATCCATCCCCACAGCTTGTGCGTGAGAATCATGTCCAGCCGATCGCTGATCGTGAGTCCTTCGGTATCTTCCCCGCGCCGATGGATAACGGTCGCACAGATCTCGGAAACCCAGTCGTAACGTGCATCGACCGGCGCAGCGATTGGGTCGAGCCCGCCGCTCAGAAGCCGGTTCTGGGCGTCTGCGATCGCGGTGCGTAATTCGGGCGCCAGCCTCGCTTCGGTGAGTCCCTGCTGGTCGAGCGAAAGATAGAGCATCGCTTCCATGCGGGAGGTATCGGTCGGCGCTCCGGAGAGTTTTGCGATTTGGGCGACCTCGCGCTCGAAGACGATCGGGAGCTGCGCGCGCTGCTCGGGCTTGGGCAATGGCGTGCGCGAGACGGCATGTTTGAGCTCGATAATTCCCGTCCCTTTAGAGGCAACCATCGGAATGATTGGGACGCCGAGGCGTTGCTTCAGTTCCACGAGATCGATCATCAGACCACGCTCTTCTGCGACATCCGCCATGTTCATCGCGATGACCACCGGAATCCCGAGTTCCAGCATCTGGGCAGCCATGTAGAGGTGTCGGTCGAGGTTGGAGGCATCCACCACCGCGATGATGATATCCGGCCGCCGCTCGCCTTTTACGCGGCCAAGCAAAAGGTCGCGCGCTACGGCTTCATCGGGCGAACGCACTTGCAGGCTGTAGCTGCCGGGGAGGTCGATGAGTTCCATCGTCTCGCCATGACTGCCAAAAAAGCGGCCCGTTTTTTTCTCCACGGTCACGCCGGGGTAATTTCCAACTTTTTGCCGCAACCCGGTGAGGGCGTTGAAAATGGTCGTCTTACCCGTATTTGGATTTCCCGCGATGGCGACGCGGCGAAACAGTTCATCTGCCATAAAAGTTAGTTGAGCGGCTGGACGGAAATCGACGCCGCCTCAGCTTTGCGGAGCGAGAGGTGTCCGCCGCGGACCTTGTATTCGACGGGGTCGCCTAGTGGAGCGACTTTGATGACTTCGATGGGAGTTCCGATCGTGAGGCCCATTTCCATGACCCGTCCCTTTTGCGCGCCGGGCAGATTTACAGCGGTGATTTTCCCTTTCTGGCCGGGATTGAGGCTCGCGAGTGAAACCGAGGTCGGTTCGCTCATGCTACGCTGCGAGGCGCTCGACCTCAATATGCTCGCATAACTCCCGTCCGAGCGCGATTCTAGTGCCCATGATTACGCAAATAATGGCAGTCCCATCGGCCACTTTTTTCACCACGATGCGGTCGTGAAAGCCCATCTCCCGGAGCCGCAAGCAATGCGGGCAATCCGGGCAAATGTGGCGCACCCGGAGCTTTTCGCCGCATTTTGCGGATGCCAAAGTGGTCTTTGAAGTGTGCAATGTGTGAAGTAAGAATCGCGGTAATGAGACCCATTCGCAAGAACTATTTGCGACTGAGTCCCAAGAACTTCATCTGATTTCGCGCCGTTTCTTAGTGAGCAGAATCGGGAAACTCCGTAGTCGTCCAGAAATGAATCGCATCATTCTCATCCTCATCGCCATCACCGCATCGCTCCACGCAGCGGCCGATAAGCTAAACGTCGTCTTCATCATCGCGGATGATCTCGGCTGGGGCGAGCTTGGCTGCTACGGACAGCAAAAAATCCCGACCCCGAATATCGACCGGCTTGCTGCGCAGGGGATGCGCTTTACCCGTCACTACAGCGGCGCGCCTGTCTGTGCGCCGTCGCGGTGCGTCTTGATGACAGGGAAGCACCTTGGACATGCGGAGGTGCGCGGAAATATGCAGGCGAAGGTAAAGATGCCGCAATTCAGCGAAGGGCAAACTCCGCTCACAGAGCAGGCCGTTACGTTCGCCCAGGTATTCCAAAAAGCAGGCTACGCAACGGGCGCGATGGGCAAGTGGGGCCTCGGTCCAGTGCGAAGCACGGGAGATCCGGCGGCGAAGGGATTCGATTTCTTTTTTGGGTATAATTGCCAAGCGGTCGCGCACAGCTTTTACCCCGCAGAATTGTGGCGAAACGCGGAGAAGGTGCCGCTCAACGCAAAGCCCATTCCAGGCGGGAAAAAACAGCCCTATGGCGAAGTGCGCATGGATGATTTCATCGGCGAAGTGTATGCGCCGAAGCTCATGATCGACGAGGCGGTGAAATTCATCGACGCAAAGAAAGGCGGTCCGTTTTTTCTGTATCTGCCATTCATCGAGCCGCACGTTGCGATGCATCCCCCGCGTGAATCGGTGGAGAAATTCCCGAAGGAATGGGACACCGAGCCGTATCGCGGAGACAGTGGCTATCTGCCGCATCCGCGCCCGCGCGCAGGATATGCGGCGATGATTTCGGACCTCGATGGATATGTCGGGCGGGTGATGGAGGCGCTGGAAAAAGGCGGCGTCGCGGACAAAACGCTCGTCATTTTTACCAGCGACAATGGCACCACACATCCCGGTGGACCGGGCACGCGGTTTCATATCGGTGGAGTCGATCCGGATTTTTTCAACAGCACCGCCGGGCTCCGTGGATACAAAGGCAGTGTGTATGAAGGCGGCCTCCGTGTGCCGATGATTGCGCGTCTTCCCGGCAGGATCGCGAAGGGCGCGGTGAATGAAACGCCCGGCTATTTTGCCGATTGGTTTCCCACGTTGTGCGACGCCGCCGGCCTGGATAAACCCGCCGGCCTCGATGGCGAGAGCTTTTGGGCCGCGATGACGGGAACTCCGGCCGCGCCACGCACAAAGCCGATGCTGTGGGTTTTCCCGGAATACGGCGGGCAGGTCGCGGTGCGAATCGGCGACATGAAGCTCGTGCGCCAAAAGCTCCGGACGAAGGAGCCCGGCGGCTGGGAAGTCTATGATCTCTCCAAAGACACGGCAGAGAAAAACGACATCGCCGCCGAGAGCGGTGCGCTCATCCGGCAGGCCGAAGACATCCTGCGCCGCGAAGTATCGCCGAACGAAAATTTCCCGCTCAGAATTCCGGGGATTTAGCGGAGCCCCTGGTCAAATCGCGGGAGAGACAAGAAGACCACGAATCATCGGGGGTCGCGCTGCTTGGGAATTAGCGATGATGAGCGAAGATTAGCGGTTCCCAATCAGCGCTCTCTCAGCGGGGCTTGCGTTTCACGGCGAGGTATCGGAGGCGTTCCGTTTCGGGGAGCTTTTCGATGGCATAGCGAAGCATGGTTCGTGGCATCTGCGGCGCGTTTTCATCAAGGAAAGCGCGCAACGTCGCGATGTCCCGCTTTCCCACTTCGCGGAGCATCCAGCCGCATGCCTTGTGCATCATGTCATGCGGGTGGGCGAACAGCGATTCGCAAAGCCGGAGCGTGTCCGAAAAATCCCCCGCGCGAATGAAGGAAAACGTCGCAAGAACCGCGATGCGCTGCTCCCACAGGCTGCTCGAAGCCGCAAGCTTCGCGAGAATGCGGCGGTCCCGATGGAGCAGCCACGGTCCCAAAATATAGGGCGCACTCGAGTCCACGAGGTCCCAGTTGTTCACCCACTTCGCATTTGCGAGATACAAATCGACCACGCGTTTCTGCCCCGGTTCATCGCTTTTTGCACTGGTAAACCAGCGCACCAAAATGAACATCGCCAGCAACCGTTCCTCGTGCCACTCGGAGCGAAGGAGCGAGAGCAAGCCCGCCTTATCCAATGCATCGCCCAGCTTCGCGAGAGTGCGCGTTTGCGGCACCGTCAGGCCGAGAAACTTGTCGCCTTCCCCATATTCGCCCGGCCCGGTCTTGAAGAACCGCATCGAGCCCGCCGCCCGCTCTTTGTTTGCGAGCGCGTGAAGTTTTGCACGAAGTGCCACGAGCGCTCCTTCGGCAGCGCAAACTCTCGTTTGGCCCGCAGTCATAGCAATACTTTGCGGTTACGATGATTCACTTTACCGAGATTAGCCGATCTTCCGGATTTGGCGTGAGGACGAGTCCTCGGAAGTGCCACTGCTGCGGCTTTCCGTTTGCGTGGACCTGGAGTCCGATGGGTGAGTCCTTCAGCATTTCGGGCTTGTCGGTGAAATCGAATACCTGGGCGCCATTTGCGGCGAAGCGGATGCGGTCGCCGATGACGAGGACTTCGATGAGGTTCCAGTCGCCCTTGCGCTCGGTGGGGTTGACGAGTGTGCCGTTGTGGCCGGGTGGCACGGTGCGGTTGCGGCGGTAGGCATCCCAGATGCCCCAGTCCTGGCAAAACATGAGGAGAGGGCCTTTGAAGCCAAACGCGTTTTCTCCTTTGTCTGCAAAGCGCTCTCCAAGGACACATACGGCGCTGTGCATGGAGGAGTGCTGCGGCGAGATGGTCTGTTTCACTTCGAGGAGCAGGCGGAAATTGCGGTAGTTGTCCTTTGTGAAAAGATAGGTGCTGGACGCGAGCGGTTTGTCGTTCGCGCCTTTGATGGTGCCGTCTTCGACCGACCAGATTCCGGGCATCCCGTCCCAGCCGGCGAGGTCTTTCCCATTGAACAGCGGCACCTGTTTTTCCGCGGCAGGCAATGCTTTGAGGACTTCGGAAAAGGCAGGCGTGTTTTCGGCAATGGCGAACGGAGCGAGTGTCAGCGCGAGAGCTGAGAGGATGGCGAGTTTCATGGCCCGCTTTGTCGCCGGGGCGGTGCGTGTTGGCAAGCCGCGAGCTGTGCTGTGTCGTGTAGCAAACAAAAGTAGAAAACTGCGTGCGATCAAAAGTGGAAAGTTTTTGTTGATTATGAAGGGTTTAGAACGGAGCGGAGTGGAGGAGGATAATCGGAAGTGCGTCTCTTGAAGGTTTAGATTTGAGATAGAAGATGTCGCCGTCGTGGAGGATACAGCGGATGACGCGAGAGCGAGGCGGGGCGTCGATGGAGAGGCGCACGTTGCGGACGGGGACGGAGCCGTCGTCGGAGACGCGGACGGAGGTGCGGACGCTCCAAATGAAGCGCCACCAGGGACAGGCAGGCGCAGGGCGGATGGATGTGTGTTTTTGAGCGAGAGCGGCTTGGTGGGCGGCGTGCGGGGTAGTGCGGATTTCGCGGTGGATTTCGGTAAGGTTGGCGTGTGCGATGAGTTGGTCGAGCAGGGCGTTTGCGGGGTCGATGGAGTGGATGGATTCGGCTGCGAATAAGGCTGGGAGCCGGTTCTGCCAGTAGTGATGGCGCCGTTCGATTTTGCCTTTCGCCTGTGGAGTGGGTGCGTAGCGGAGGGTGATGCCGTAAAATCGGAGAGCCTCGCCGAGCTGGGTAAAAGCGCCCGGGGCGTGGGTGAAAAAGAACGAGTGATAATCGACATAAAGCGCGAGCGGGAGGCCGTGTGCGAGGAAGGTGAGGGAGAGGAAATGGAGGTGCGCAGCGAGGTTCTCGGAGTGGTAAATGCGAGCGCCGGTGTTGAGGCGGGTGGCGTCGTCGATGATGTCGAGAAGGGCATATTTACAGGTGTCGCCGGGGAACCAAGCGTGAGGCGTAGCATCGTATTGCCAAAGTGCGCCGAAGTCGCGGACCTGCCATCTGCGGACGGGTTTGTTGGGCTTTTTGTAGCGAGTATCCGGAGCGAGTTTGTGAGCGATAGCCCATCTGCGGACGGTCGCGCGGTCGGTCTTGAAATCAAGGCGACGGCGCAGTTCGCTGGCGACGGCGCTGTAGGAAGAAGGCGGCTTTGAGGAAAGCAAACGAGTGGCCAGAGCGAGCGCATCGGCAGGCCAATCGGGTTGATGATCACCGCCCGAAGAACCCGGCTGCCAAAGGTCCGCACGGCCTTTGGCGCAGGCGCGGAGGTAGTCGGTGCGCAATTGATAGACGCGGGCCAAGCTGAGTCCCAACTCCGCTGCGAGAGCCGCAGCAGACAGCTCTCCCGCCCGCAACTGGGCAAAAAGATGACGAACTAAAGGAGTGCAAAGGCGACGGGCGAGTTGTGGTTTTTCATCACGCCAGCAGTAGCAGAAGATTGGATTTTGCGCATTGTGGCAGATGCCGGTCAGGGCTAGCCGGGCTGCCGCAAGGAGCCGGCAGCCCGACTGACCGTGTATCTGGCTGAAATCGGCGCTCAGGTTGCGTCCCCGCAGAGCCCTATCCTCCGCTTCAGCGCACGGAGTTTGCGCTCTCCATCGGTCACGCCAAGGTGTTTTTTACTCACCCGATCACTTTTCTACTTTTGATCGCACAGTGCTTTCTAGTTTTGCTCGCACCACGACAAAACCACAGTTCCCGTCGCGCCTGCGACATTGTTATTGGTCAAAATCACGCCCACTTGAAACGTCTGCGCGCCCGCCGCGAGCGGAGCCGTCGAGGTATAAGTCACCGTCTGCCACGCCGACGTAGAGTTCCCCGTGTGAACGTAATGATTCCTGGGAGTGCCCGTCGTTGCGAGCCGAGATTGAATCGTAGCCGTGGCCGCAGCCGAGGCCCCCGCAACGGTCACCCGGCAGTCAAACGTCACCCGCACCGTCTGAGTGGTAGGGAGCGTGAACCCCTTCGAGAAACCCGCTGTACGGGTATTGGAAAGCTGGCCTGCGTTAAACTGGCGCGTCAAACTGATAGCGCCGCCTGGATTCCCCGCCGCGTTACTCCATGTACTTGATGAAGTGCCATTAGCTCCTGTGAATGGGAAAATATTGTTGATAAACGTCCAACCCGCAGCGTCCGCAGGAAAGGTGTCGTTCAAGAACCCGGTCGCTGACACTGAAAATACCGTATCCTCATTTGTGGTGTAAGAATCATCAACCGCCACCGGAACGGCAAAAACCGAGCCGAGTAACAGCGAAAGGAAGACGGGAATGTACAGGAATGTTCGGAGCATGTGGTTTCGGGTGAAGCAGAAAAGGTGCGGAACAGTCTCCATATTCCCGTCGCATGCAAGCGCATCTTCTGTAACGGAATCGCCATGTTTCGCAGACGCCATAGAGCAAAAACTCGTGCTGCCGCTTGACTCCATCGCTCCCCCGGCGCACTGAGAGGAAATGACACTTGCTGAACAGATTCTCGAATACGGCCGCCGGGCTCGGGCGGCGGCGCGGCTGATGCGCCAGATTGGCACCGAACAGAAGAACGCCGGCCTTGTCGCCATGGCCGATGAACTCGTCGCTTCCGAAGCCGAAATCCTCGCTGCAAACTCCCGCGATGTCGAAAAGGCCCGCGCCAACGGCCTCAGTGCCGCCATGCTCGACCGCCTCACTTTGAATCCAAAACGCCTCGCCGCCATGGCCGACGGCGTCCGCCAAGTCGCCACTCTGCCCGACCCAGTCGGCGAGTACATCCGCGAGTGGACCCGGCCAAACGGCCTGCTCATCCAGAAAAAGCGCGTGCCCATCGGCGTCATCGGCATCATTTACGAGTCGCGGCCCAATGTGACCGCCGACGCCGCGGTCCTGTGCGCCAAGACGGGCAATGCCACGATTTTACGCGGAGGCAGCGAGAGCATCGAGAGCAACGTCGCCATCGCAGCAGCCTTGTCGCGCGGCGGAGCGAAAGCAGGGTTGCCTGCGGACGCCATCCTGCTCATCCCCGTCACCGATCGTGAAGCCGTCCGCCACATGTGCAAGATGGACCAATTTCTCGACTGCATCGTCCCGCGCGGCGGAAAAGGGCTCATCGAAACCGTCGTCAAACACGCCCGGATGCCCGTCATCAAGCACTACGACGGCATCTGCGCCATGTATGCCGACGCCGCCGCTGATCCCGCCATGGTGGAAGCGCTCGTCCTCAACGGCAAAGTCCAGCGCCCCGGCGTCTGCAACGCCGTCGAGACGCTCCTCATCCATTCCGCCGCCGCCGAAAAAATCTGCGCGACCACCGGCAAGGCGTTGCTGGAAAAGAATGTGCAACTCCGCTGCGACGACCGCTCATATGCGCTCCTCTCGCCGCTCAATCCCGCGCTCGTAGTTCATGCGAAGGAAGATGACTACCGCACCGAATTCCTCGACCTCATCCTCGCGGTGAAGATCGTCGATTCCACTGCGGAGGCTATCGAACACATCGAGTCCCACGGTTCGCACCACAGCGACTGTATCATCACGGAAAACGCCGCCGAGGCCGAGCAATTCCTCGCTGAAGTGGACAGCGCGACGGTCTATTGGAACGCCAGCACACGATTCACCGACGGCGGTGAATTCGGCTTCGGAGCAGAAATCGGCATCTCCACCGACAAGCTCCACGCCCGAGGCCCCATGGCGCTCGAAGAACTCACGACCTACAAATACGTGCTCCGCGGAACGGGGCAGGTGCGGGGCTAAACTTACGAGACCAACTGCAACGCACGAAGCGTCGCACGGAGTTTCTCCTGCGACTCCGGCATGAGTTCGCAAAGCGGCAGACGGACATCCGGAGTCATGCGACCCTGCCAGGCCAGCGCCTGCTTGGTCGGCGTCGGGTTGCTCTCGATGAAAAGATCCCGGAAAAGATCCGCCAACCGATCGTGTTGCGCCTGCGCTTCATCCCAGCGTCCCGCAAGAGCCGTCCCCACAAGATCGCTCACTTCGCGGGGAACGATATTCGAAGCCACACTCACCACTCCGACTGCGCCTTCCTTTATAAAAGAAACCGTGAGCCCGTCGTCCCCGGACAAAATCTCGAACGATGCCGGAACGACCTTTTTCAAAGCGACCACGCGCTCCACTTTTCCGCCCGCCTCTTTGATCGCCACGATGTTCGGGCAATCCGCCGCCAGCCGCGCCACTGTCTCCACGGCAATCTCGATTCCGCAGCGTCCCGGAATGCTGTAGAGCATGATCGGGATTTTAGTCGCCTCGGATATTGCCTTAAAATGCCGGTAGAGCCCTTCCTGCGTCGGCTTGTTGTAATACGGAGCCACAATCAGAGCGGCATCCGCGCCGAGTTTTTCGGCAGCCACCGTGTATTCCACGGCCTCCTTCGTGCAGTTCGATCCCGTGCCGCCCATCACCTTCACGCGGCCATGCGCGACTTTCACCGCGAGCTCGATCACCCGCAGGTGTTCATCGTGGTCCAGCGTCGGTGATTCACCCGTCGTTCCGACCGGGACAATGCCCGTCACACCGCCAGCGACCTGCGCTTCGATGAGGCTGGTGAAAGCCTGTTCGTCGATCTGATTATTTCGAAACGGCGTAACGAGCGCCGTAAATGTGCCTGCAAACATAGGGCTGCGGTTTGTAGAGGACGGAGGCGCGGAGGCAAAGGGTTTTCTAGAAAACCAATCGTCGTTCCTATTTTCGCACCATCCGAAGCCAGCGTTCCGCATACGCCAGACACAGCCAGCGCAGGACGACCGTGATGACCGTGTAAACGCTGAAATTGACCGCCACCGGCGAACCAGGGCTGCCGCTCGTCGTGACCGTGCGTCCCGCCGTCAGCGCGTCGGTGGCGAAATACGCGAGGCGATCATGGGCGTTCGCATCGAGGATGCCGAGCGGGCTGATGAGCGAAAGCCACCGCCCCGTCTCCGACATCCGCCAGTTGCCATACGTGAAGTGCAGAATGACGAGCGGCGCAATCAACCACACCGCAAGAAGCGTCACCGAAATGACAACCGCGCGCACTTTGGACTGCGTCAAAAGGGCAACCAGCATCGAAAACCAGATGATGAGCGACGGATAGACCGTAGCCGCGAGCGTGCCGCAAAACCAAAACTGCGCGACGCCTTGCAGCGTCATATTTGCGCGCACGAAGCGGTATTCCGACCAAGCCTGCGCGCCAAAAATGATCGCGAGCAGGAGCCAGAAAAGAACGCGATAGCGGGTGAGCGCGTCCACTTTCTCCTGCAAAATCTCGCCCGCACCGAGCCGCGTGGTGAGGAGAATATCCAGCGTCTGGTTCACCCGTTCATCGAGCAACGAACCAACGCTCCGGGCAACGAGCA
>JAYUSJ010000360.1:0-11170 GCA_043755735.1 Verrucomicrobiaceae bacterium
TGCCGAATTTCCAAAGCCGGAGATTCCCACGTAGTAAGTTCCCGCATTGGTGAAAGTGTATTCGAGATACGAGGCAAGGCCCGCAGGTTCCCCGGGCGCAGAAGCGTCATCGTTGCTCCCGCCCGAAAGCGCCACGCCGTTCACATCAAACAAGCGCAGGTAGGAGTCCAGATTGCCGGACGGGATGTCCACATCGAAGGCGACTCGCTGCCCGGCCGTTACCGTGAAGCGATACATGTCCACATCCGTCGCTGAATCCACCGAGTTGCCTGTGATTTGGCGCGTTTGCGACAGGTCGCCGACGCTGCTTGCTTCGCCGATGGTATCGTTCGGATCGGTATCGCCGCCCGTCGTCAACGGCGTCGCATAGAGATTGTATAAGCCCGTGCTTCCGATGCTATCGCCGCCCCCTGACGTCGCGCTGTAAGCGGGATTCCCATAACCAGAAACGCCGATGTAGTAGATGCCTGCGCCAGTGAACGTAAATTCCAAGTAAGAATCGACGCCAGCGGTTTCCCCCGGGGCGGCAGCGTCATCGCTGTATGCCAGTTGATTTCCGCTACTGTCGAACACTCGGATAAAGGAATCGAGAGCACCTGACGGACGGTCAATGTCGAACGCTATCTTCTGCCCGGCAGTCACCGAGAAGCTGAACATGTCGACATCCGTTGTGTTGTCCACGGCCAAGCCCGTCGATGTGCGAGTCTGCGTCATCGCCCCGAGGCCGATAGCCTCGCTGATCTGGTCGTTCGCATCGGCAGCAACCGGCGTGATGTCGTTGAGCACGAGATTATATGACCCGGTGCCGCCCACGGCGTCACCATTACCGGTGGTCGAGCTGTAGGCGTTATTTTGATAGCTCGACACACCAAGGTAGAAAGTGCCTGCGCTCGCAAAGGTGTATTCGATGTAGGATTCAGCGCCTGAAGCCTCGCCGGGAGCCGCACCATCATCATTACTCGCGAGTTCGTTGCCATTGCTGTTGAACACCCGCAGCCGGGAGTCCAGACCGGCGGACGGTAAATCCAGATCGAAGGAAATCTTCTGCCCTGCGGTGACGGAGAAGCTGAACATGTCCACGTCGGTCGTATTATCCACAGCCAAGCCCGTCGAGGTCCGTGTCTGCGTCATTGCCCCGAGACCAATGGCCTCGCTGATCTGGTCGTTCGCATCATCTGCAAGAGGGACTAAATGAATTAATCCTGCTGGGGCGATTCGGGATTCCAATGGTTCTATTAAACAGCGAAGAGATGGCAGGATTCTCATAAGATATGATTATTTCGACTGCGGGAGGATTGAGGTTTTCTCCGACAGTGTCGATTACAATCTTTAACGTTTGTCATCTTGGTGCTACTGACACCCTTTTTGAGTGGCGAATGGCGAGACCCTAAAATTGAATAAGGTTGGAAGTATCGATCGTCGTTGTCTGTTGAACGCGGATTGATTCGGACCTTGTGCGGGCTGGAGATCGACGCATTCGAACTGTCCGCTTGGCATGAGTAGCCATGTTGTGGTCCAATGAAACAATCCAGTTTGAGTTGAGTGCGCCGAGGCGTGACTGCGAGATTCTGGGGGCGATGAGTATCTTTGGTTTTTGGGAGCGGGTGCCGCGCATTGTTGGTAAGTAATCGCCGGGCTTTCGCGGCTCCTCGCTGACGATTCTTTTCTCCGTGCTTTGGCTGACACTCAGACGCGTTTCAGCGTGATATGGAGGATTTCGGCGGGGGCGGAAATGCGGACGGGAAACCAGTTGCCGACTCCGTTTGAGACTACGAGGGCGCGGTCGGGCTTTGTGTAAAGGCCGGACCAGTATCGAAAGACCATTGGGCCGGCGCCGAGGGCTTCATTGATCATCAATTGGCCGCCGTGCGTGTGCCCGGAGAGTGTGAGGGGAATGTCTTCCACGAGGTCCCATGCGTGTGGGTGGTGCGCGAGCAGCAGCGGCCATGCGGCCGGGTCGCGTTTTGCGAGCAGAGCGCGCGTTGCGTCTGACATTCGTGTCGTGCCGCGCACCCACGGGAGGCCGAGAATCTGGACGCGCTGCCCGCGAATCGTGATCGTCGCGGATTCATCGCGGAGCAGGGGAAGTCCGCCGATTTCGGCCTGCCGGTAAAACTCGCGCGGATTGTCGATGAGGTCGTGATTTCCCTCGCACGAGGCGACGGCGTGGCGCGCTCGCAGGCCGCGCACGAGTTCCAACGCGGCGGGCATTGCGCGGAGCGAGTCGTTGATGAGGTCGCCGGTCAACGCGACGATGTCGGCGTCGAGGCGGTTGGTTTCCTCGACGATTCGCTCCATCACTTTCCCCCTGGTCAGCCGTCCGGCGTGCAAGTCGGTGACTTGCGCGATGGTGAGCCCGTCGAGTGCCTCCGGCAATTGCCGGAGCGGGACGGTGAGTCGCCGGACGCGGAAATCATTGAGCTGCGTTTCGCCCAGCGCCGATGCTCCCAAGGACAGCATCGGCGGCGCAAATGTGGCTGCCGCCGAAATGAATTTCCGGCGTGAAATCGGCTCTGAATCGGGTGGGGAGGCGGGCGTATGCGTCAGTCGGCGCGCCAGTGCCATGATTCCCCGTGCGGCCTGGACAAGTAGCCAGGGCAGCACGATGAGGAGATGCCAGATCAGCACGGTCGAATGAACCCACCGAGGGAGCCCATCGTAAAAAGTCGGTCCGCTACTGCGGCTGAGTGAAATGGCGGCAAGTGCCGAGAGCTGTGAGACGCCCCAGATGAAGGCAGCGATTCGCATCCAGACCCGCGGCAATCTGCGCATGGCCATCACGAGCCAAAGCGTGTCGCCGAGTATCACGGAACCAAAGATGAAATAGAAAATCACGACCGACCTTTAGCGCGGAAAACCCGGAAGCGAAAGCGAACAGCTCGAAGGGAGGTCATTTTGTGTGGCGGCAGAGCTTTACTCGTTCGCGCCGATGCTCTGAACTCCGGGCCTGATTCACTTATGAAATTCCGCATCCAATTCCTGCTCGCGACGACCGCTTTTGCCGCTCCTGATCCAGTTGCTTCGTCCAAGGCTGTCGAGGACCTTTCATCGTGGGTGAAGGCCTCGCGGGAGGAGCGCGGAGAGCAGGGTGGTTTTGCTTCCGTTTCGCTGACCAAGGACGACTCAGCGAAGGCCGCAGACATTCTTTGGGCGGACCGGCTTTCTTTCCTCCGCACAACCCGCGAAGCCGAGATGCGGGACAAAGTCATCGAGTTGGCCGGGAGGAAGATGAAGTTCGGCGTGGTATATTTTGGCGGGAAGGAAAGCGCTCCCGCCGGGGGGCGGAGCTTGTTTATCTCGATGCACGGCGGCGGCGGCGCGCCGCCGCAGTTGAACGACTCGCAATGGAGGAATCAGGTTGCGCTCGCAAAGGCTTATCATGCGAAGGAAGGCGTTTACATCGCGCCCCGCGCGCCGACGGACACATGGAACCTATGGCACGAGGCTCACATGGATGGATTCTTGGATCGGCTTATCGAGAATTGCGTGGCGCTGGAAGGGGTGAATCCCGACCGCGTGTATATCCTCGGATATTCTGCGGGCGGCGACGGCGTGTATCAACTCGCACCCCGCATGTCGGATCGCTGGGCCGCGGCATCCATGATGGCCGGGCATCCGAACGAAACTTCGCCGCGAGGCCTGCGGAATGTGCCGTTCGCGATTCAAGTGGGTGAACTCGATGGGGCTTACAATCGAAACAAAGTCGCGGCCCAATGGGGCGAGAAGCTGGACGCATTGCGCGCGGAGGACGCCGGAGGATACGAGCACTTTGTGGAGGTCCACAAAGGAAAGCAGCACTGGATGGACACCGATGACCGGAAGGCGATTCCGTGGATGGAGAAATACACGCGAAACCCTTTGCCGGAGCGGATCGTGTGGCGGCAGGACGATGTGACGCACCGGAACAGTTACTGGCTTGTCGTGCCGGAGCAGCAGCCCAAGGCTGGCGATGAGATTATCGCCGATCGCAAAGGACAGACATTCACGCTCGCGCTGCCGGAGGGGAAATCCGCATGGGTGATGCTCAATGATGAGATGGTCAATCTCGATGAACCGGTGACCGTTTCCGTCAATGGAAACGAAATCATGAAAGGCACCGCCAAACGGACCATCGGCGCGCTGACCCGCACGCTGGCCGGCCGCGGCGATCGCAAGTTGATGTTTAGCGCGATCGTCCCGTAGTGGTTTCCTACGATGTGCCGGGAAAGAAAGGAAATAACGAACGGGCTTGCCCAGTCGGGTAAGGTTGTATTTTCTCCGCACCCGTAACGTGGACAGCAGCACCATCGAATTCATCCAACAGCTCATCAACGGGTTGTCGCTCGGCGCGATATACGCGCTCATCGCGCTTGGCTACACGATGGTTTTCGGCGTGCTGCGATTCATCAACTTCGCTCACGGCGATATTTTCATGCTTGGTTCATTTGCCGGGTATTACTGCGGTCCGTGGTTGACCAAGTTTGCGTGGAAAATCGCAGGGAAGCCGGACACCGCGCGCGAGTTGACAGGATTTCAGTCGTGGTTCGGGCCAGGGGAGTCGCTGCTGGGGCTGGGGTTGGTCCTCGTGGTGGTAATGGCGGCGTGCGCGGCGTTCGGAATGTTGGTGGAGTTTCTGTGCTATCGCCCGCTGCGGAATCGTCCTCGCATCACGGTTCTCATCACGGCGATTGGCGTTTCGCTTTTCATCGAGAGCATGGGGCAGTATCTCTTCGGCGCTGCGCCGAGAGCGTTTCCAGAGCTGATTCCGGATCAGGCCATCGACTTTAGTTCGTATGGCGAGCAGTGGTCTCTGCTCACTTTGATGCGGAGTCAGGTGCTGACGTTTGTCGTGACTGCTGCGCTTCTTCTCGCGCTCACTTTGCTGGTGAAACGAACGAAGGTCGGCATGGCGATGCGGGCGCTGGCGTTTAATCCGACCGCGTGTGTCCTGATGGGCGTGAACGTCAGTCTCATCGTCTCGTTCACATTTGGCCTCGGTTCGGCGCTCGGCGGCGCTGCGGGTATTCTTACGAGCGTTCAGTTTCCCAGCATCGATCCTTTGATGGGTGTGCTGTTCGGGCTCAAGGCGTTTGTCGCGGCTGTGCTGGGCGGCATCGGAAATCTCGCGGGTGCCGTGCTCGGCGCGGTTTTGCTCGGTGTTATCGAGACCATGGTCGTCGCGTATGGTTCGCCGACTTATCGCGATGCGGTCGCGTTTGCGGTGCTCATCGTCATCCTCCTCCTGCGGCCGGCCGGGTTGTTGGGAAATAACGTGAGGGAGAAAGTCTGATGGGCGCTTTCGGAAAACTCGAAAAGACGAAGGTCATTCTTGTCGCGGCGATTGCTTTGGTGGCACTGCTTTCGCCAACGGTTGATCCTTATAACCAGACCCGGCTTTACGACATCCTGCTCGGAATTGGCATCAGCATCATCCTTGCAGAAGGGCTAAACCTCGTGAACGGCTACACCGGCCAGTTTTCGCTGGGGCACGCAGGTTTTATGGCGGTCGGCGCATTTCTCGGGAGTGCGATGTCGCTCGGGATCGTGTTTCCGTATTTGGATGGACCGACTTGGGCGGGCGTGGATTGGAAGGTGATTTTCAAGGTCCTCCAGCAGGGGTTCGCGTGGATTGTGAACCTGTTGTTTTGGGTTCACAACGGGCTCATCGCGCTGTCGGCGGGACTGCCGGGATGGGGGAAATTCCTGATGGCTCTTATTTACGGAGGTGCGACTGCCGCACTTTCGGGATTGCTGGTCGGAGTTCCATCCCTGCGGTTGAAGGGCGACTACCTTGCGATCGTGACGCTCGGGTTCAACGAAATCATCCGAGTGATCATCCAGAACGCAGAGCCGCTCGGTGCGCAACGCGGCCTCACCGGCGTGCCGTCCAATACGAATTTCTTTTGGGTGTTCAGCTTCATGGTTCTGACGATTTATGTCGTCCATAACCTCGTCCACTCCACGTATGGCCGGGGCTTCCTTGCGGTCCGCGACGACGAGATTGCGGCCGAGTCGATGGGCATCAATACGACGAAATACAAAGTGCTGGCGTTCGTCGTCGGCGCTGCGTTTGCAGGAGTCGCAGGCACGCTCTTCGCGCACCAAAAGCAATACATCAACCCCGAGAGCTTTAATTTCATCCGCTCCGTGGACATCGTCGTGATGGTGATTCTCGGCGGAATGGGCAATACGGTGGGCGTCTGCATCGCAGCGGCTTTGTTGACAATTCTTCCGGAGATTCTGCGCGACCTGGCAAAGGTGGAAGCACTTCCGGAATGGTTCCGCCACATCGCGGAGAACCGCATGATCATTTACTCGCTTCTGCTCATCATCCTTATGCTCGCAAGACCGCAGGGGCTTTTCGGCGGGTGGGGAAAGAAGAAGGGGGCCTCATGAGTTTGCTCCATCTCGACAACGTCACGGTGCAATTTGGCGGCCTGAAGGCAGTTTCCGAGGTGTCGTTTGAGATTCGCGAAGGCGAGCTTGTGGGCCTCATCGGGCCGAACGGGGCGGGAAAGACGACGGTCTTCAACCTCATCACCGGAGTCTATGCGCCCACGGTTGGAAAGATTGCGTTTGACGGCAAGGCGGTCGCAGGACGCCGGCCCTATCAAATCACCGCACGCGGGATTGCCCGGACGTTTCAAAACATCCGTCTTTTTTCCTCGATGACCGTTTTCGACAACGTCCGCTGCGGCTGCAATATGCACCTCAGCCACGGCATCTCGCACGCCCTTTGGCGCGGCGCGAAGGTTGCCGCCGAGGAGGCGCGGATTGAGAATGAGGTGATGGAGTTGCTGGGGATTTTCGACCTCGCTGGAGCGCGCGATGCCAATTGCAAAAGCCTGCCCTACGGTGCCCAGCGGCGCCTGGAAATCGTGCGTGCCCTCGCTACGAAACCCCGTCTGCTTTTGCTCGACGAACCCGCCGCCGGAATGAACCCGACCGAGAAGGCCGAGCTGATGAAACTCATCCGGTTCGTGCAGGAGAAGTTTGCCCTCGCCGTCCTGCTGGTGGAGCACGACATGAAAGTCGTGATGGGGATCTGCGAACGGATTGCCGTGCTCGACTATGGACAGAAGATCGCCGAAGGGACCCCCGCAGAGATCCGTGCAAATCCGAAAGTCATCGCTGCCTACTTAGGAAAAGAAGTTGAGGAAGTGTAGATAATTTCGTCGCCAATTCGGACGGGCATGGCCCAGCCTCCCGATTACCGATGAAACGTGAAATCCGACCAATGAGAACACTCTCGTACATGATTGCGACGCTGATAATTGGGCTGGGGACCTTCCTGGTCGCGCCGCTGGTGTCGGGGCAACCGACGCGAGTTCCCGCGCCGCCGAAGACCGTTGTGGAGATCGCAGCCGTGCCTTCGGTGGAAAAGCCGAAGCCCATTTTGCTGGCGCAAAACACTGTGCCTGCTCCGGCACCCGTCGCGGTGCCGCCCGTGGTCCCGCCGAGCGCACCGCCGCCAGCGCCCGCCACGGTTGCGCCGCCTGCTCCCGTCATCCAGCCCGCGATTCCGGTAGTGAAACTTCAGAAGAAGGACAAAAACCGGAAGGCTTCGGATGATTTTTTTAACGGGCCGGTTCGGAAACTCGAATTCGTTTGGGAGCCGGAGGAATGGGAGTATCTCAAGCAAAACAACCGTCGATACGCCGAGTGCGATATTATCGAAACGCTGCCGGATGGAACCACAAAGACTTACAAGAATGCGGCGGTGAAACTCAAGGGCGCTGCGGGCAGCTTTCGCGGCCCCGACGACAAGCCGGGGCTCACGGTCAACATGGACAAATACAAGGGCGCAGAACGGTTCAACGGGATGGACAAATTCCACCTGAACAATGGCGCGCAGGATGGCAGTTACATGAACGAGTTGGTCGGCGGCGAATGGTGCCGCGCCAGCGAAGTTCCGGCCTCGCGCTGCACACATGTCCTTGTCAAATGGAACGGGCGCGAGCTCGGGCTGTATGTATTCAAAGAAAGTTTCACCCAGGACTTCCTCTCCTATTTTTACGAGAAGACGGACGGCAGCTTCTATGACGGTCACTTCATCGCGGAAGTGGATGGAGAACTGGAGAAACAGCAGGGAGACCCCAAGGACAAGTCCGACCTCAAGGCGCTTGCCGCTGCCTGCAAAATTGGCGATCCGAAAGCGAAATGGGAGGCCCTCGCAAAAATTCTGGATGTGGAGGAATTCCTCCGCGCTCTGGCGATGGAGACGTTCACCTGCCACTGGGACGGCTACAATTTCAACCGGAACAACTATCGCGTCTATTTCGACCCGAAGACCGGCAAGGCGAATTTCTTCTGCCACGGAATGGACCAGCTTTTTAGCGATGCAGGCTGGCCTGTCGTTCGTGATCCCGGCTCGCTCGTCGGGCAGGCGGTTTTTAGCAATCCCGAGTGGAAGAAGCGCTATCGGGAAATCGCGGAGGAAATTTACACCAAGGTGCTGAAGGGTCGGGACTGGGACGTCCGCATCGCGGAGCAGGGGAAGAAGGTTGTGGAGGCACTGACCAAGCAAAACCCGCAATGGGGCAAGGATTACCAGGGCCAGATTACCGGCGCACAGCAACGTGTCATGGCTCGGATCGCGGCAATCGGGAAGCAGTTCGGCGACATGCCGAAGCCCTTCGAATGGAAGAATAACATCGCGGTCCTAGGATCGAAGCAATGGCGCGGCGAAGGCGGCGGGACCTTGGATGAGCCCGTTGTCGATAATCAGAAAACCTTCCACATCAAAGTCGATGGCAACGCCGCCGGTTCCTGGCGGAGAACGGTTGCGCTGGAGCCTGGCAAGTATCGTTTGGAAGTGGTGGCGAAGGTCGCAAACGTGGATGACACCGGCGACGCAAGCGGCCAGGGCGCAGGACTCCGGGTCAGTGGTGCGCAGCGCTCCGCCGGAGTAAAGGGCACGACGGCATGGCAGCGGCTCGCTTATGATTTTGATGCCACCGGTGCCGACGTCGTCCTCGTGGCGGAACTCCGCTCGAAAAAAGGCGATGCTTGGTTTCAGGCAGATACTTTCCAAATCGTCCGCCTGAAATAGTCGGGGCATAAGGCCGGCACCCGGCTGGCCCAGTCCGGCGGGACGGATATTCTCGGCAACACCTTTAGCGGTGAATACCGGGTGGATTCGGACTTCGCCGTTCTGGTCGCACCTCAAACGTTCGCGGCACTGTCAACAATAGCGCCCGCGGCGTTCTGGTCTCCCTACATGCCGACGGTAGGACCTTAAACTCCACTGCGGGGCAAAGGCCTCACTTCAAGCACCCGGCCGTTCGCATTGGATGGCCGGGTGTTTTGTTTTCTGATTTGCGGTCCATGCGCGGCTTGCAGTTCCTCCGACTGAAAGCACGTATCGCGAAAGTTCTTTTTCCACGCGCCATCTGGACGCTACCTTGGGCGGCTCTTGAGAATCCTTTTCCACAACTGCCGAATCCTCCATCCGCTCAACGGCGGCGATCGCATCCGCACTTTCAATATGCTGAAGGAGCTGCGGAAGCGGCATCATCTCACCTATCTGTGCCTGCGCACGCCTGCGGATTCGGATGAGTCGGTGGCACTGGCGACGGAGTATTGCCATGAACTCATCCCGGTGCCGCATGCGGTGAAAAACAAGCGCGGGCCGCAATTTTACGCGGAGGTGCTGGGGAATACGCTGTTCGGGAAATATCCGTTTCTAGCGTCAAAGTATGTGTCGCCCGAGACCATCGCGCATTTGCGCAGGCTGATTGCGGCCGGGGCGTTCGATTTGCTGATCTGTGATTATCTCGCGCCGATGGGCAATTTGCTGGAACTTCCGGAGCGGCCCGCGCTGCCGATGATGCTCTTTCAGCACAATGTGGAGTCGGTGATTTTCAAGCGACACGCGGAGGCGACGACGAATCCGCTGAAGCGCGCGCTTTATCGCAAGCAATGGCGCGCGGTGGAGCGGATGGAGCAGCAGGCTGCGGCGTTTGTGGATGCGCAGGTGTCGGTGTCGGATTCGGACACGGAGCTTTTTCGCGCAATGGGGATGACGAACGTTCTGGGCGCGGTGCCAACGGGTGTGGACTGCGATTTTTTCCAGCCGCCGGCGACGCCGCCAAAGAAGCCCGTGCTCGCATTTCTCGGCTCTATGGACTGGGACGCGAATCAGGACGCCGTGCGGTGGTTCACCACGGAAGTGCTGCCGCGAATCCGCGAGCGGGTGCCGACGGCGGAGTTCCTCGGCATCGGTCGCAATCCGCCGGCATCACTGCAAGCACTGGCTGCGAGCGACCCGCTCATCCGCTTGACTGGAACGGTGCCCGACGTGCGCCCGCACATGGCGGAGGCCGCGGCGATGGTGCTGCCGCTGCGAGTCGGTGGAGGCACGCGAATCAAAGTGTACGAAGCGATGGCGATGGGTACGCCCGTCATTTCCACGAGCATCGGTGCCGAGGGGCTCGACTACACGCACGGCAAAAACATCCTCATCGCCGACTCGGCGGAGGCGTTTGCGAACGAGACGATCGCGTTGCTCACGAATCCGGTGCGGGCGGCGGAAATCGCTGCGGAAGCGAGGCGGCACGTCGCCGAGAAATACTCGTGGGGCAGCGTGGCGGAGATTTTCTCGCGCTATTGCGAGCAGACGGTGGAGCTGGCGAAGCGCCGCTAACGCACGATGTCCACGCCCGGCGTGGAGGGAAGCGGTTTGCGCTGTCTGCCTTTGATGCCACGTTTTAGCCAGCGCTACGCCGCCGGGTATCTGGAACTCGCGAAGCCGTGAGTTGGCTACCGTCCGCCTTGCTATCACGCTGCCTGCCGCCTACACCCCTCGCCGCACAGATTTCCCAAACCAATGACCGCACTTCAAAGCATCCTCGCAAAGTACCGCGCAGCAGCCCAGACCGAGAAAGAAAAGGGCACCTACTTCGAGGAACTCATCCGCACCTACTTCCGCTTCGAGGCCAGCTTTGCCGACCTTTACTCCGACGTGTGGCTCTTTGCCGATTGGGCGAAAGAACACGGCTTTTCCGCGAAGGACACCGGCATCGATCTTGTCGCCAAGACTCACGGCACCGAAGAGTTTCACGCCATCCAGTGCAAATGTTACGCGCCGGATTACCGCGTGAGGAAGGCAGACATCGACAGCTTCTTCACCGCCTCCGGCCAAAAGCCCTTCACCCAGCGGATCATCGTCACCACCACGAACGACTGGAGC
>JAYUSJ010000361.1:0-34994 GCA_043755735.1 Verrucomicrobiaceae bacterium
TACACGACGGAGGTGTACTTTAAGACGCCGGAGGAGATGCGGCACATGTGGCGGGATTTGCCGGAGGCGTGCGACAATACGCTGGCGATTGCGGAGCGGACGGGGTTCACGTTGGATACGAAGCCGAAGTATCCGGACTATACGCCGCCGACGGGGAAGACGCGGAATGAGTATCTGCGGGAGATTGTGGATGCGGGGCTGCATAGGCGCTACGGGAGCCGGTGGAACTCGGAGGAGATTCAGAGCCGGTATGCGCTGGAGATTGCGGTGCTGGAGACGCAGGGGTTTGTGAATTACTTCCTGATCGTATGGGACTTTATCGACTGGGCGCGGCGGCAGGGGATCTCGGTGGGGCCGGGGCGCGGCTCGGCGGCGGGCTCGATGATTGCGTATGCGATGGGGATTACGGATATCGATCCGATCCGGTTCAAGCTGCTCTTCGAGCGCTTTCTGAATCCGGAGCGTGTGTCGCCGCCGGATATCGACGTGGACTTTTGTGTGAACCGGCGCGGCGAGGTGATTGATTACGTGCGGAAGAAGTACGGGGACCGGGCGGTGTCGATGATCATCACTTTTGGCACGCTGGGCGCGAAGTCGGTGGTGCGCGATGTGGCGCGGGTGCAGGGGATGGGCTACGGCGATGCGGACCGGATTGCGAAGATGATTCCGAACGAGCTGGGAATCACGCTGGCGGGCTACGAGAAGAAGAACAAGGAGACGGGCGAGATCGAGAAGGTGATGGGGGCGATCGACAAGAACCCGGAGCTGGCGGCGGCGATCCAGAACGATGCGGCGGTGGCGACGATGTGGAGCGCTGCGACGAAGCTGGAGGGGCTGACGCGCGGCGTAGGCGTGCATGCGGCGGGTGTGGTGATCGGGGACCGGGATTTGTCGGAGTACATTCCGCTTTCACGATCGAACGACGGCTCGATCGTGTCGCAGTACGCGATGGGTCCGCTGACGGACGTGGGGATGCTGAAGTGCGACTTTCTGGGGCTGAAGACGCTGACGGTGATTGCGGATGCGGTGAATCTGATCCGGCAGCATACGCCGGAGTTCGACATCGATGTGGTGCCGATGGATGATCAGGCGACGTTCGATTTATATAACCGAGGGGAGACGATTGCGGTGTTCCAGGTGGAGTCGGGCGGCATGGTGAACGTGTGCCGGCAGTTCGACGTGACGGACATCGAAGATATTAACGCGATTCTGGCGCTGTACCGTCCGGGGCCGATGGAACTGATTCCGGATTACATCAAGCGCAAGAAGGGGAAGGCGAAGGTGAAGGCGCCCCATGAGTTGCTGATGGGAATCACGTCGGAGACGTACGGGGTTTTGGTGTATCAAGAGCAGGTCATGCAGGCGGCGCAGATCCTCGCGGGCTACACGCTGGGCGGCGCGGATTTGTTGCGTCGAGCGATGGGCAAGAAGGACAAGGAGAAGATGGCGAAGGAGCGCATCAAGTTCTGCGAAGGCGCGGCGACGCTGCATGGAATCGAGGAGAAGAAGGCGAACGAGATCTTTGACACTCTGGAGAAGTTCGCAGGCTACGGATTCAATCGTTCGCATTCCGCCGCGTATGCGTGGGTGAGCTATCAGACGGGGTATTTGAAGGCGAATTACCCGGTGGAGTTCATGTCGGCGGTGATGAGTAACGAGGTGGCGAATATGGACAAGATCAGCATTTTCGTGGGCGAGTGCGAGAGGCTTGGCATCAAGCTCCTGGCGCCCGACGTGAATGAGAGCGGGCTGAAGTTCCAGCCATCCGAAGTGAGTGCCGAGGGCCTCGCGGCGCTGAAGGCATTGCGCAAGGCGGTGGTGAAAGCCGACGCGGCGAAGGAGGTGCCCGAGGAACTGGAAATCGCGCCGGACGCGGATCTGGGCTCGGTGCTTTCCGACGCGGAGGCGGATGCGGAGAATCATCGCTTCGAGGATCTCGCCGACGCTGCGGCGATGGCGTCGATGCCCGCGGCGGTCCCGGCGGAGGCAGGGGAGAAGCCATACATCGGCTCGATTCGATACGGGCTGGCGGCGATCAAGAACGTGGGCGAGCTGGCGATGGCTGCGGCAATCGAGGAGCGGCAGAAGGCGGGGAACTTCCGCTCGGTGGATGATTTCTGCTCACGGGTGGACTCGAAGAAAGTGAACCGCAAAGTCGTGGAGAGTCTGATCAAATGCGGGGCGTTCGACTTTACCGGAGCGGAGCGCGCGCAGATGTTCTCGGAGGTGGAGGGCTCGCTCGCCGCCGCCGCGAGCGCCCAGCGCGACAAGGCGAATGGCCAGTCGTCGCTCTTCGGCGACATGATGGCTGTGGCGAAGCCGGTGAAAAAGATGGGGGCGAGCCGCGTGGTGCCGTGGCCCACGAGTGAGAAGCTGCAATTTGAAAAAGAGCTGCTCGGTTTCTACGTCACGGGTCATCCGCTCGACGAGTATCGCGGCGAGCTGGAGAAGGCGAAGTATGTGCCGATCGGCCGGCTGCGCGAGAAGGAGCCGAAAAGCGTTGTGACGATTGCCGGGCAGTTGGCGTCGGTGGAGAAAAAGTTCACGAAGAAAGACGGGAAGCCGTTCGCCATCGTGGTGCTCGAAGACCTCACGGACCAACTGGAAGTGATGATTTGGAGCGAGGCCTACACGAAATTCCAGCATCTGCTCGCCGCCGGCAGGGTGATCACGATGACGGGCCGCCTCGACATCCGCGAGGAGGGCCCGCGAGTTTCCGCCGACAAAATCGAAGTGCTGCCGAAGCCCGCGCCAAAGGAGAAACCGGTGGTGCTGACGTTCGACATCGCGAAGATGGACGAGAAGGATTTCGTCGCCGTGCGCGACGTGATCATGCGGCACCCCGGCAATCGAGCCGTGGAGCTCCGGCTCACCGGCGTCTCGCGTCCGCTAAAGATCATCCCTGCGGAAGGATTCCGCATGGACCTGACGGACGCAGCGCGCGGGGAGTTGGCGGGATATTTGGGGTAGCCGCTATTCTTCGATGCGATAGAGCGCGGTCTTGGTGCGCAAGATGAGCGCTTTTCCGACCACGGCGGGTGACGCCATGCAGCCGTCGGTGAGGCGGTTCGAGGCGAGTTGCTTGTAAGTATCGCCGTGCGCGAAGACGTCTGTGCGCCCCCATGCGTCGAAGCAATAGATGCGGTCGCCAGCGACGAGTGGAGTCGCGGCGAAGTCGCCCCCGACGCGGTTTTGCCAGACGACTTCGCCATTGGTCGCATTGATGCACGAGCCGATTCCACCGCTGGTGAGTGTATAGATGCGGTCGCCGACAACCACCGGCGTGGCTTCCGTGGGCGCGCCCTTGATTTGCTTCCACAGCACGTGGGACTCCGTGGCATCGCCGCTCGCGCCACCGAGGCGGATGGCCCACAGCTCGGCCTTGTTGAAGCCGGTCGTGATGTAGAGCGATTTCCCGTCAGTCTGCGGGATTGGGACATTGGAAAAGCCTGGGTAATTCACGAACCACAGTTCCTTGCCGGTCGCCGGGTCCATTCCGTAAAGGCGCTGCGCGGCGTTGGTGACGCTCTGCTGCTTGCCATCGACGGTCAGCAATACCGGTGTGCCGTACGCCTTGTGCATATCGGTCGGCTTTTGCGCGAGTTGGGCCTTGCCGCTGCGTTCCGTTTTCCAGACCAGCTTTCCGTCCTTCTTGCTCAGCGCAGCTTCAAATTGGAAATCGATCCCGTCGCACGGAATGAGCACCAAATCCGCGGTGCATGAAACGCTCCCTCCGGGGCCATTCTGAACGTCCCATTTCAGCTCGCGATTCTCCCACACCTTGGAGCCGTCCTTGACCGAGAGGCATGCTGTTCCAGAGGGGCCAAATGTCACGTAAAGGCGGTCGCCCTCCAGCCACGGGGTGGGCGAAGCGTGGCTGTTGCGTTTGTGTTTCACGGGCGGCGCGGCGTTTTTGAATACCTCGACGTCCCAAAGGATCTTGCCGGTAACGACATCAATACTGAGCGCACGGAGCGAGAGCCCGTCCTCGAGCGCCGTAGTGCAATAGACGCGTCCGCCGCCGACCACCGGAGAAGACCAGCCCTCGCCGGGCAGCGGGGTCTTCCATTTCACGTTCTTCTTCTCGCTCCACTCGAGCGGCAATCCCTTTGCGGCAGTGTGCGCATTTCCCTCCGGACCAAGGAAGCGCGGCCAATCGTCTGCGGAACGAGCGGCGGTGAGTGCGAAGACGAAGAAGATGATGATACGAAGCATAGTGAAGCACTGACTCAACCCAGTTGCTGGCGTGCTAAAAGAGAAAAAGTGCAGACTTCTCAGGATTCGCGCGCACCTTCAATCAACGGCGGCGCGTCGCTTTCGGAGGCAGGGCCGTGGTTGTCGCATCCACCGATGGATAACGCTGGGGCGGCACGCGAAAGGTCAACTCGCCTTGCTTCCAGCGCCGGTGAAACGGTGCCGTGCTTCGAATGAGGGCGGCGCTCAGTTTGCGGAGTAGTGATTTCATGATGAGCCGAATCATGGCGGGTTGGGGTGGACAAAAGGTGTCCGACCCTCGAAAAAGTTTTGCGGCTTGGCTGGGGCGCTTTTGCCACCTAGGACTTGGCGTATGGCCGTTCGCAAAACTCCGAATTCACGTCGCTCCTCCACGGAAAGTCCGTCGAACCACAAGGAGTCGTGTCAGTCGCGGCCGCCGCTGGAGCGGATGATTCGGCTGCACGGACTTTTGCAGGACGGAAAGTTTCCGAATTGCCAGACGCTTGCCCGGGAGCTGGAGGTCTCTGCGAAGACCATTCAGCGCGACATCGAGTTCATGCGCGACCGGCAGGGGATGCCGATCGAATATGAGCAGGCGCGCTTCGGGTATCACTACACGAAACCCGTATCGCATTTCCCCGGCGTGGAGATTTCCGAGGGTGAAGTGGTGGCGCTTTTCATCGCGCAGATGGCGTTGGAGCAGCACCAGGGGACGACTTTTGAAAAGCCGCTCCGCGCTGCGTGCCGAAAAATCACGGACAGCCTGAAAGGTTGCATCACGGTGAACTGGCAGGATCTCGATAAGGCGGTTTCATTTCGACAGGCGGGAGTCAGTCGTGCCGAGTTGGCGGTTTTCGAGTCCGTGAGCCGCGCGGTGATCGAGTCGAGGGCTGTGACGTTCAAGTATCAAAAGCTGGGGCGGAAGGTCCCTGAGTTGCGGCGCGTTGAGCCGTATCATCTCGGGTGCATGGAAAACCAGTGGTACTGCATCGCACATGATCTCGATCGCGAAGAACTCCGCACCTTTGCGTTGCCGAGAATGCAGGACGTGAAGGTGACGCAGGAACGCTTCAAGCGCCCCACGAACTTTTCCGTGCAACAACACTTTGAGGGAAGCTTCGGTGTGTTTCGCAGCGCTGGTGCGAAAGCGTTTTTGATCAGGATCCGATTTGACGCTTTTGCGGCGCGGCTCGTCGGAGAGCGGGACTGGCACAAGTCGCAGGAGATTGTGCCGCTCGCCGACGGCGAGATAGAATTCCGGCTGAAACTCCACAGCCTTGAGGAAATTGAACGCTGGGTTTTGAGCTGGGGAACCCACGCCACCGTCATCGCCCCGCAAGCCCTGCGTGAGCGGATGGAGGTCGCCGCGCGGCATATCCTCGCCGGTGCGCCGGTGGGCGGGGGAAAGAAACCGAAGCGAGGGCGTGATTGAGCGCATCGTGTCGGAACACGGCACTCAATCACACCCTTCGTTCAGGGCGACGACGATCTATTTACCAGCCATGAGCGTGCCGAGCAGAGCCGTCATTCGGGCGAGCATCGAGCGCGGGTCGTCGAGCAGATTGGCTGCGGCGAGACTTTGATCGAAGATTTGCTCGGTAATTTGAGCGGCGAGCGCGGCGTCTGTGTGGCGCGTTTTTTCCAGTGAGACGACGAGCGGGTGGGCGGGGTTGAGCTCGAAGTCCGGCTTCGCGGCAGGCGGGAGATCGCCATCGCGGTTCATCGCCTTCATCATGCGACGCATGTTCGTTGTCATCTCGCTGTCGCCGTTCTTGGCGATTGCAGGGCTGCTCGCGAGGCGCTGGCTTGTCCGGACGTCGCCAACACGGTCGCCGAGCGTCGTCTTCACATATTCGGCAAGACTCTTTGCAGTATCGGCATCGAGGCCGGTGGCTTCCTTGTCGAGCTTCACATCGGCGTTCTCGGCGGAGACGAATTTCTTGCCGTCGAACTCGCGAAGGTGCTCCAGCACATACTCGTCGCGGGCGTCGCTCAGGAAAAGCACCTCCCATTTCTTCTCGCGGAAGACCTCGTAAAGAGCCGAGGCCTCGGCCGATTCGCGGCTCGCTGCGGCGAGGTAGTAGATCTCTTTTTGATCCTCCGGCATCCGCGTGACGTAGTCGGCGAAACTTGTAAGCTTGCCAGCCTCGATGGCGCTGGAATCGAAGCGCAGGAGCTTCGCGATTCCGTCTTTCTTATCGCCCCACTCGATGCTGGCGCCTTCCTTCAAGCAATGGCCGTGTTCGCGGAAAAATGCGGCGTATTTATCGGCGTCCGCCTTTGCTTCTTCGTCGAGGAATTTCAGCCAGCGTTTCACCAGCACGTCCCGCAGTTTTCCGAGCAGAGCGCTGTCCTGCATCGTCTCGCGGGAGACGTTCAGTGGGAGATCTTCGCTGTCCACCACGCCACGCAGGAACCGCAGCCAGTCCGGGAAGAGCCCCTTGGCGTGCGATGCGATGAGCACCTTCTTGCAGTAGAGATCCACGTGATGCTCCTCGTCGCGCCGCATCGTCATGAGCTCCGTGCTTTTCGCCGGAGCGAAAAGGAGCGCGCGGATCGAAAGCGGTGCGTCCGCGGTGAAGTGGAGCCGGTACTGCGGCGCATCGGTGTCGTGCGACTGATACTTGTAGAACTCGTCGTATTCCTCGGCCTTCACCTCGCTCTTGCTCCGCATCCATATCGCCTGCTGGGTGTTTACGGGCTTGCCGTTGAGTTCGATCGGGAACGAGACGAAATTCGAGTATCGCTTGATGATGCTCTCCGCGCGCCATTCGCTCGCGAAATCTGCTTCCTTCAAATGAACGACGACCTTTGTGCCCCGCGTCAGGTCTTCTGCGGGTTCGATCTCGTAGCCCGTGCGTCCATCGCTGGTCCACATCCATCCTTGTTCGCCCGGGATGTGACTCTTGGAATAGACGACCACTTTATCAGCCACCATGAAGGCGGAGTAGAAGCCCACGCCGAATTGCCCGATGAGCGTAGCATCGACTTTCCCGTCGGCACTCTTGTCCTTCAATTGCTGAAGAAATGCCTTCGAGCCTGAGTGTGCGATGGTGCCGAGATTCTCGATCAGTTCGTCGTGCGTCATCCCGATACCGGCGTCGGTGAACGTGATGGTTTTTGCGGTCTCGTCGGTGGCGACGGTGATCTTCGGCTCTACGTCGGCATCGGCGATTGCCGCGCCGCTGGTCTTCAGAAACCGCAGCTTTTCCGAAGCATCCGCCGCATTGCTGACGAGCTCGCGGACGAAGATTTCCTTGTCGGTGTAAAGTGAGTGGACCACCAGGTCGAGAAGCTGCGCGATCTCAGCCTGGAATTCATGTTTCTCGGTAGTTGGATTTGCCATAAGGCGGCGGAGAATAGGAATCCACAGCGGGTTGGCAAGGGGGACGTTCAATTTCGATTTCGCTCAGCCGTCTGGTGCAGTCCCGCGGAACTCTACTTTGGAAAGAGTTTGCCGCTTTTCTGCCACTCGGCGACGAGCGCACGGAACGCGTTGGCGGGCGGTGAGGAGGTCTCTGAGTTCCACACCATGACGAGTTCGACACTTGCGACAGGTGTCAGCGGACTGAAGACGAGCGGGCGTGAGGCGCCAAGTTGGGCGACGCTGTCCGGGATGATCCCGATCCCCGCACCTGCTTCGACGTAGCTCAGGACTGTGCTGATCACGGTAGGTGTGTGCGCGAGGTGGGGCGTGAAGCGGGCGCGTCGGCACGCTCCGAGGATTACGTCGTGCAGGCTCACGCTTTCGCGGCGGGAAAGAATGATGAGCGGTTCCCATGCGATTTCCTTCCATTCAATCGTCCTGCCGCGCTTCGCGATTGGATGTCCCGACGGCAGCACTGCGACGAACGGCTCCTTCCGCAGGAGCATGGTCTCAAGCCCCGCCGCAGGCTGCGCTACGACGGGCCGCGTGAGACCAATCGACAGCCGCCCGCGCGCAACCATCTCCCATACGCGCTCGGGCGTCCTTTCTTCGAGCACGACGGTCACGCGTGGAAAACGAAGCCTGAGCTCCGCGAGCAGCCTGCCCAGGAAAGCCTGCGTCGGCGCGCCGATGTAGCCCACGCGCAATTCGCCCTCCTCGCCGGCTGCGGTTCTCTGCACACGACGCACCGACTCATCGACACGCTGAAGCAGCAGTCCGATTTCGTGCAGCAACACCGCTCCTGCCTCGGTCAGCGCTACGCTCCGGCGGTCGCGCAGCATCAGCACCACGCCGAGGTCGCCTTCGAGTTCCTTGACTGCGCGGCTCAGCGCCGGTTGTGCGATGCGAAGCCGGCGCGCGGCCTTGGAAAAACTGAGTTCCTCGGCGACGGCCTGATAATAACGAAGGTGGCGGAGTTCCATGGCTCTTGATAGCGGCTCGGCATTAAAGCGATAGCGAGGATTTATTTCCGTTACCACCGCGATTCCGCTACTCCTCGGCACTTAAACATGAACAATCTCAGCCTCGCGATTCACTTTTTCCTGCAAATCTCCGTCATCCTTTTGGTTTGCCGGCTTGTGGGTATGGTGGCGCGGCGATTCGGCCAGCCGCAAGTCGTTGCGGAGATGATCGCGGGAGTGATGCTGGGGCCTTCGCTTTTTGGTCTTCTCGCCCCGGACCTCCAGTCGATGTTGTTTCCCTGGGACAGAACGGTGCTCGATCCCGGCAAACTTTATCCTCCCACGATTCGCGATACGCAGAGCTACCTTTTTCCTGCATCGCAGCTCGGCCTTGCGCTCTACATGTTCGTGGTCGGAATGGAGTTTCGTGTGGACATCGTTTCGAAGCGGGCGAAAGCCTCGATTGCCGTTTCAGCGGCTGGAATGATCGCGCCATTCGTACTCGGAGCCGGGCTAGCGTCGGTGATTTTTCATCACACCGAGCTTTTCCCGAAAAGGACCTCGCTGCACGAAGCGATGCTCTTCACCGGGGCCTGCATGTGTATCACAGCGTTTCCGATGCTTGCGCGAATCATCCATTTCAAGGGGCTCTCGGGCACGACGATGGGCACGGTCGCAATCGGCGCGGGCGCGATGGACGATGCCGCTGCGTGGTGCCTGCTCGCCGTGGTCATCGCCAGTTTCAATAATGACTGGAATCACGCGTGGCTGAATATCGGCGGAGGCGCCGCATTTTTGGTCGCTGCACTCTTTGTTGTTCGTCCCTTGCTTGCGCGCGCGCAGCGTTTGCTGGTGAAGGACGGCGAACTCACGGAGGCGGGAATGGTCATCGGACTGGCTTGTATGTCGCTAGGCGCATGGGCGACGGATGCCGTGGGACTCCATGCGGTGTTCGGAGCATTTGTGATTGGTGCGGTGATGCCGCGCGGAATCATTTCGCGCGATTTGATCGCCCGCATTCAGCCTTTGACTGTCGCATTGTTGCTTCCGCTGTTTTTCACCTACTCCGGTTTGAATACGAAAATCGGACTCCTGAATACCGGGTTCCTTTGGATGATATGCGGCGCTGTGCTCGTCGCCGCGGTCGTTGGAAAAGGCGTCGCCTGCTGGCTTGCAGCGCGCGCCTCGGGTATCTCGAACCGCGAGGCAATGGGAATTGGTGTGCTTATGAATGCGCGTGGGCTCATGGAGTTGATCATCATCAACATCGGTCTCCAGAAGGGCATCATTTCCGAAGGACTCTTCGCGGCGTTTGTCATCATGGCGGTCGTGACTACGCTCATGGCATCGCCGATTTTTGACCGGCTCGTAGGGTCCGGAACATTCGAGCAGGACGACCAACCGGAAGTCAAACCGCTGCCGCCGGGTGTTCCCGCGGGAATGTCGGGGCGGTGAAGGTTCTTACTGCAATGCGAAGGCCCTGCGAATCCGATCTCCGTGGGTTTCGCAGACTGCGTCCCACGTGCTGAGCAGGAGCTGGCGGCCTTGCGGGTGATCGAGGAAAGTGCTGGCGAGAGCGTCGTCGTCGGGCTGGGGCATCATGTGGATCTCGTCTTCCGCGACGGAGAGATGCCAGCTCCCTCGAATGACCGGAAAGGCGTCACGGGCCGCGAGCAGGAGTTCGCGGAAGAATGTCGCGTCTGATTCCGCGAGTTGGCGCAGGGCGCTGAAGAATGCAGCGTCCGATTCGTCGATGTGCGATGCCCCGGGAGCCGCGAGGCGGATGCTGCCGAGGATCTTTGCGAAGCCGTCGATGTCCGGCGGAACGGTGGGCTGAAGTCCTGCTTGAAAATCCGGCCCGAGGCATGGCGCGACTACTCTTACGTGGATACCGCGTCGTTTGAGTTCGGTGGTGAGAAAACGTAGCTCGTCAGCGGTGGTGCGGCGCAGTGCGCGAGCCACGCTGATCTCGATGTCGGGCAAATCACCGCGTCCGCTCCATGCAGTGCGGAGCGTTTGCTGGAGCTGCTCTGCGTGGGTCAAGGCCGGGCCGAATTTGACTGCCGCGCGGGCGAGAGTCTCTTCCTCGATGCCGTCGGCGAGGTGCGTCTCGTGCCAGCCGAGCGGGTAGCAGCCGATGTCTTCGAGCGCGACGATTCGCGTGTCGAGTGTGTCGAGTGTGTCGAGTGTGTCGTGATCGGCAAAAGCGCAAAGGCGGGGGGCGAGGTCGAACGTGAACCATGTGTATCCGGCAATGGCGAAGTTCGCTGCATCCTCCATTTCCACGCAGACTCCGCCGAGGCCCCAGTGAGCGGGCCATCCCGCCTTTTGCAGCGCGACGGAGGTGTCCTCGCGCAGTTCACTCGGGCCATAGTGCTCGCGGTCCCTTTCACCGGTGAGCCGGTGCAGGATGACGGCGTTACGTCCTTCCGTGGGAGTGACGCGATCGAGGCAGCCAAAAGGAGCGCCGATTGCGATGGATGGGCCGGTGCCCAGCGGAGTGGGCGCGGTCATACAACAGGCTCCCAGCCGGGGCGATACTCGCGCTTCCAGAGCATCTTTGCGTCGCCCGTGCGCAGGGCGGAATTGCCTAGGTGGCAAAGGAGCGTGCTCTTGTGTCCCTCCTCTATTTCGCAGTGGAGGTCGGCATTGCCACGGATCGCGTCGATGAAGTTTTGGAAGTGCCCCTCGTCGCCGCCGGTTCCTTTGCCCTCGCCGGTTTTTACGCCTTTTAGATCATGGACGGTGTAGGCGTTGCCGGTAATGAGCAGCGTTCCTTTCTCGCAGAAAAAGGCGACGTCGTGCTGCGGATCGAGAGGAGTTTTGTTCATCCAGCTCCGGCACTCCCAGGAGATCGTCACGGGGCCTTTCTGCGTGCTGAAATCGAACGTCGCGGTGTTGGTGTCGGGGGTCTCCTGATCGTCGTCGGGGAAGCCGGCCTTTACGCCCGCGCTGACCGTGCGCTCCGGCATTTCCACGCCCGCGCCCCAGCGGCAGAGATCGAGCATGTGGACTCCGTTGTTGCCGAGTTCACCGTTGCCCCAATGCCAGAACCAATGCCAATGGTAATGCAGGAAATTGGTGCGAAATTCGCGCTCAGGCGCGGGGCCTTGCCAGAGCGACCAATCCAGACCCTCCGGCACCGGACCAGGCGTTCCTTTTCCGATCGTCGGACGGCTGTTGAAATAATAGGCCCGGCTGGAACGGACATGGCCGAACTCGCCTGAGCGGAGTCGGCCCATGGCTTCGCGAATGCCGCTCCAAGAGCGGCGCTGCGTGCCGTGTTGCACGATGCGTTTGTGCTTGCGCGCAGCGGCGACGAGCAGCTCGCCTTCGTGCGGGTTGTGCGAGCAGGGCTTCTCCAAATAGACGTGCTTGCCGGCAGCCATTGCCAGGATTGCGGCCGGTGCGTGCCAATGATTCGGGGTGGCGATGGAAACGGCATCGATGCCCGGGCCTTCGAGCACCTTGCGGAAATCGGCAACGCCTGCGGGACTTTTCCCCGTAGCTTTATTCACGGCAGCGGCTGCGGCTGCGGTGCGCTTTGCATCCGGGTCGCAGACGTGCGACACTTCCACTCCATCCAACTTTGCCAGCGTGGCCGCGTGCGCCAGCCCGCGTCCGCCCATGCCGATGACGGCGATTCGGATTTTTCGCGCGGGTGATTGTGCGGAAATGATGGCCGGAAAGGCCAGTGCGGTGAGTCCAAGGAAGGTGCGTCTTTTCATGGTGGAGTAAGGATGTGGTGAAGACAGGGTTTCCTGCAACGGCCAATCAAACGGATTTATCTTTCCGCAGCGAGTGAAGATGGAAGTTTCCTTCTCCGAGATTCAGCCTGCACAGCTCGACGAGATGCTCGTGATGCGTGAAAAGAAAGATCTGCGTGCGTTTGGAAAGCTCCGCGAGCTGCGGCAGAATTGCCGCGGAGCGGGCGTTGTCGAAAGTGATAAGCAGGTCATCGAGAATGAGCGGCATCGGCTCGTGATTTTCCAGATGACGATCCAGCGCGGCGATGCGGAGCGCGAGGTAGAGTTGATCCCGTGTGCCTTCGCTCATTCCGTCCACCGGGACATTCGTTCCGTCCGCCCTGCGCCCTTTGAGCAAGGGGACATCCTGCTCATTAAATTCCGCGGCGAGCCCATCGAAAGCGCCTCGGGTGATCTGGCTGAATATCCGCCCCGATCCCTCAAGCAGCGGGCCCTGGTTTTTTTCGCGGAATCGCTCGATTTGCACCCGCAGAAAGTGCGCAGCAAGCCGGAGTCGGACAAACCGCGAGGCGTCCTGTTTCATAGTCGCCGCAATCGATTCCGCCTGCTGGCGGAAATCCGCCGCGGCATCACCGGCTTTGGCAAGTTCGTTGCGCTTCCGATTTAAGTCAGACAACGCTTCGCGAACTGCATGCAGCTCACCTTTGCGCGAGGTCTTTCCTGCTTCAACCTGCGCGCGGCGGTGAGGGAGATCCTCCGCATTCTCCGCCTGGATTCGTGCAATAAAATCCTCCACGGGCGTTCCCCGTGCGAGACCTCCGAGCATGGACCGCAGGGCATCGACCCGGCTTCGGATCTCGGAACGCATTTCCAGTCCGGCCAGCAGAGGCTCCAGTTCATCGGCGGAATGAATCCCCGCCAGCGCCATCAGTTCATCAAGCGATTGACGCGATTGCATCTCTTTTTGCTTCGCGAGTGCGAGGTCTTCATTGGCCCCTTGGATTTGGGAGGAGAGTTGTTCAAATTCCGTCTGCGCAGTGCGGGCGGAACCTAGCGACTTCCACAGAGCCCCGACCCGTGCCTCCGTGCCATCGGGGTTGATGGCCAGTTGCGCGGCAATCTTCGATGCCCGTGCATCATACGCAGCGAGCGCCTCCGATGCCTGCCCGAGTTCACCGGCGCATTCCTTCCAGTGGTCAAATTTCGCGATGAGTTCCGCTCGCTCCTGAACCAGTGCCAGTCCGGATGCCGGCGGTGTGCCGGCAGGTAAACCTGCTGATTGACTTTCGCTCTTCCAGTTCGCTTCCGCGCTCTCAAGTGTCTTCGCAAGGACTTCAGACTGACGCGTGAGCGATTCGATTTCCCGCTGGGATTTCTCCAACTGGGCCGCAATCTGTTTCCTTCGCCCGGAGGATTCTTCGCCGTGCTGGATGTATTTCCGCGCTGCATCGAAGAGAACGACGAACGATTTCTCAGCGGACTCGTTTAACGCCCCCGCCAGTGCTGCACGGGCCGCGAGGACCTGCTGCGTCCGGGAGCGAAGCGCATCTTCGGCTTCACGAAGCTTTGCGAGGGTTTCGCGAAATTGCAGCCATGCCTCGCGCCACTCCTCCATCTCATCCGGCGACAGCGGTTGAATACCTGCGGCCTTCCACTCCGATTGCCACGCGTCCTGACACTCACGTTTCGCGATCTGCTGGAGCTCGTTCTCCGCTTTCGCGGTCTCGGCTGCCGATTGGCACGCAAGAATCTGGATACGCTTTTCTTCGGCCTGGATCACCGAATCGGCATCAAGACGCAGGCGGTCTGCAATCTCGTCCGCAGCTTTGATGGCTTTTGGGAACGCTTCTTCGAGCGGCAGATTCGGATCCAATGGCTCCGCGCTTCCTCCGCCCTTCCATTCGCCAAGAACCAAGTCCCATCCATGATCCCGTCGCTCCCTCGCGGCAAGCAACGACGCTTCGGTTGGCAATTCGCCACGTCGTTCCAATCGCAGAAGCTCTTCCCGCAATTTCGCGATTTTCGATTTCTCCTCACGGGCTCTCTTGCCCGCAGCCTTCTCGTCCTGCTCCAGTTTTGCAAATCGATCGCGATACTTCCGGATGGTCGCCATCGATGGGATCGGGAGTTGCGCCGCAGCGTCTGGATCCGGCGGAGAACCGCAAACCAGCGAATGCTCGTCTTTTACCCTGCGCATGAGGCTTTCCACTGCGCTGCGGCTGGATTCCAGCGCCTTGCTGGATTCCGTTGCTTCCGAAGCGATCGTCACCGCCTGTCGAAGCGGCTCCAGATCCACCGCGGGAAATAACTGCAACTCACGCTCGTACGTCGTGATCGCGGCTCGCAGCGAGTCCAGCTTACTCCCGCCTTCATTCCGTTGGCGGCCCGCCTCGCTGACGGCCTCCGCCGACGTCTTGATGCGGAGTCGGGCCGCACTGCCAATCCGCATTTTATCCAGTGATTCAAACACGCCCTGAATCCCGAGCGACTTCATGCCCGCGAGCAGTGCCGGCTCAATTCCTGCCATTTTGGATTGCAGACTTGTCCGGCTTTTCTTCCCCGCGAGATACGCACCGAGGTCCTGATGGAGAGAATCAATTTCGTCCGCCATCGTCAGGACCTGCGGAGAAGTCGCGCAAGCCCGTAGTCTGGTTTCCAGATGCGCGATCTGCGCGGAAAGTGTTTGGACAGCCCGCGCGGAATCCCTGACGCCATCCCACGCGGACCTGGCGCGTGTCACGAAATCGTTCGCCACGTTTGGCAATTCCGGCAGGCCACGAAGAATACTTATCTCGCTATTCAGCTTCCCGACACTCGGGAGCGCATCTTCGCATCGGCTCAACCAGTCGGACTCGCGCTCGCACGTGGAAATCTCACCCTCCAAGCGGTCCTGCTCCGATTGTTGACGGATGATTTCCTTCTCCAGTTGCTCCCACGCATCTGGGCCGATTGACGATTCCCGACTTTGCTTCAAAAGTTCCTTGAAGGCTCCCGCAGCTTTTCGGATGGAGGAGGCTCCGCGTCCTTTGAAGAGCAACTCCGATTCTGTCGCGAGCGCATCGACAACACGCTGGATCGGCGTGCCGCCCAGGCTTGCCGAAAAGAGTGCGGTCCCGAGCTCACCCTCGCCGCGAAGTAGTTGGGCTGCGCCCTCGCGGAGTTCGGCGCTTCCGAGGCCAAACATGGTGGAGAAATACGAGGCGTCCACGCTCCCGAGAAATGGCGCGAGCGCCGTGTCTGGCAGGGCGTCTCCGGCTTCGTTGAGAAGGGTGGCTTTGTTCCCCTTTCTCCGTTGAAAATTCAGCCGCATACCTGCCCGATTTTCGATCTCACCGATTAGCCGCAGGTTCTTGTAATCGTGCAGGAAATTGTCCATGGACTGCCCGTGAATGCCGAACAGCAGGTCGCGAATGGCGCGGAGGAGGGAGCTCTTGCCCGCTTCGTTCTCGCCATAGAAAACGTGCAAATCGTGTCCCGTTTTCGGAAACGATAAGTCCATGTCAGTGAATGGACCGAATGCTGGAATTTGTAGACGGTGAAATCTCATCGGTCGATTTCTCCTTTCGTTTCGAGTAACTCCAAAATGATGGCGCGGACTTCGTCCATGAGCTCCGCCCGGTGAGATTCAGTCCAATCATTTTCGACCTCCGGGCGGACCTCCTGCGGAAGCACGTCGAGCATTTCGAGGATGTCATCCGGCATGGATTCCAGATCGTGCGTCGCCTGGTCCAGCGCCGTCAAAACGGTCCCAGTCAGAGCGTCGCGTTCAGCCAGCGTGGCGACGTCGTAGATCGGCGTGGTGCGGATCTTCAGACGTTCGATCCATAGCGCTTCCTTGCCGAAATCCTGCTCGAACCCGAGTAACTGCGCCCGCCAATGTCGACTTTGCTGGTGCAAGGTTCCGTGGAGCGATGTGGCGCCAGTCAGGTCAACCCTGGCCGCCACGAGACGACCGTCGGCATTCTCGACCGCATCCGACAACGCGGCGCGAATACACCGCAACGCATCTGTCTCCCGCTCGATTCCTGATAGATCCGCATCCACCAAGGACCACCGCACGGCATCCAAAGTCTGCCATTCGGCGCTCGCGACTATATTCTCCTCGCCCACAGTCACGAGGCGGCATCCGCGCGGCCCGGTTTCCCGGGCGTGGCGGCCCTGGCAGTTCCCGGAAAAGACGATCCACGGATCCTCGCTGACTACGGTCGGCTGATGAATGTGTCCGAGAGCCCAATAGTCGTAGCCTTTCGCCCGCAGGTCCTGCACCGAGCATGGAGCATAAGTGTCGTGTCCGGGTGCTCCGGTGAGACTCGTATGAAGGAGCCCGATGTTGAATTTACCAGGCACTGCGTGCGGATATTCCAGTGCCAGATTCTCGGGAACCGCTCGATTCGGAAATCCCCGGCCATGAATGACCACGGGGAGGTTCGCGACTTCCAGCGATTCCGTTGTGCGTGTTGAAAACTCGCGCACGTTTTCAGGCAGCACAAGTCTCTTGGAAATCACCGAGGCCGCATCGTGATTCCCGGAAATCACGTACACCGGAATTCCTTTTTCTTTCAGCCTCACCATCTGGCTGCGGAAGAAAAGGCCGGTGCTGTAATCCTTCCAGTCGCCGTCATAGATATCGCCTGCAATCAAAAGGAACGCGACGGACTCCTTTATTGCGAGATCCACGAGATTCTCAAACGCCCGCCGCGTCGCTCCGCGCAAGATATGTAAGGGTGCCCCCTCGTGGGCCTCCAGTCCCAGAAGCGGACTGTCGAGATGCAGATCGGCCGCGTGGATGAATCGAAACATAGGGGCGTTCTTCAGGAACTACTGACCGAAAGTCTGCCGCAGATATTCGCGGCTTTGCTTGGCGATGACTTCCGGGCCTTCTTCGAATTTGAATACCTCCACGCTGACCGTTCCGTCGTAGCCGGTTTCCCGCAAGGCTGCGGCGATCGGGTGAAAGTCCACATCCCCAAAACCGGGGCCTTTCAGGTTGGCGTCGTTGGCGTGGAAGTACTCGAATTTCCCTGCGCTCTCGCGGATGATTTGCGGGATGCTTTTCGCCTCGGAAGACATCGCCTTCACATCGAGGATGATGCTCATTGCCTTGCTGTCAAATTGAGCCGCGAACCGCAGTCCTTCCTCCGCCGTGTTCACAAAATTGGTCTCCGCCGGAGCGAGCGGCTCGAAGCAGATCACAACGCCGCGATCCTCGGCGTGCTTCACTGCATCGCGAAACACATCGGTCGCCCACGCCCAAGCCTGCCCGGGTTCCACGCCGTCCATGATGTTGCGCTGCTTTGGTGAACCTACGATGATGCGCGTCCCGCCGAGGTCCGCCGCACACTTTACCAGCTCGGAAAAATACGCCGATGTCCGCGAGCGCACTTCGGCTTCCGGGTGGGTGAGATACATGCCCTCCGCCTGCACGAGCACCCAGTGGAGCCCGCTGATGCCGACCCCGGCACGCGCCGCGCTGTCTCGGATGCGCACGCGCTCCGCCGCTGAAATGGACGTCACCGATTTCGCTATCGTGAAGGGCGCGATCTCTACGAGATCGTAGCCGGCTTTTTTTGCGTAGTCGAAAGTGTCGTCGAGCGACCAGCCCTGAAAGATTTCGTTGCAGATTCCAAATTTCATCGCTGCGAGACTGCGCTGTGAACGCACCCCGCTGCAACGCTCAAACGCAACCTATGGAATTGGTGCGCCGAGTGTGAATGAGCCACCCTCGGTAACGCCGAGGAAGTAACCCGCTGCGATGGTTTGCTTTTGGAACACCACACCGCGGATGGCGGTCTTGCGCAGGCCAAATGTGGACGTGAAGCTTCCGCTGAAGCTTCCGGAAATAAGGCCGGTCTTTGGAGTGATCGTGAGTGTGAACGGATTTGGCGGCGAAATGGCGACCAGCTTGTTTGAGCTGCTGAGGCTGAAATTCTGTTCGATCGACGCTGAGAGATTTCCTTGCGAGAGTTCCGCGCTGGCGGTGTTGCCGACTGCGAGGACTGCGACGCCCGGTGTATAGACGTAGCGGGAGCCGAGGATCTGCGTCCTGATGCCGGCTGGCCAGCCGAACGGATAGTAAACGGAGCGGTTGTTCGCCGGGCGGAACCAATTCACATTCGTCGCATCGAAATCGCTTCCGGACAATGCCTGGAAGGTAATCATTCCCGTGCATGAGCCGCGCTTGGAATCCGTCAGGATATGGAAACCGTAGCGCGCGCCGTCCGTGAGGTTGCCTTTCGATTTGAACGCCGTTCCGTCGGCCAGTCGCCCACTGATCGTGACTGCTCCTGCGGTTGTCACGGTCGCCGTCGCGTAGCCTTCTCCTTGTGGATAACGGTTGGCCGGCAGTCCGTTATTGGGTGCCGGTGCCGAGACGAGCAGTGCTGTGTAGCGGCCTTTGTCCGTCGCGGGATCCACGATGGTCGTCGGCACGGGGTTCGTCTTGCTGTAAATCACGCGGTAAGCGGCGACCTGCGAAAGGTCGGAACTGTTTTCCCGAATGGTACCCGTGAGCCTGTCGCCGAGCCCGCCGGTCCGAAGTTGCAGAGTGAGGAAAAGTGGCGTCTGTCCTTTCCGGGTGATGGTCAGAGAATTGGTCAGGCTTACCCCAAAACGGGCTGCTCCATCCCGGTTGAAAACGCCTTTGATGCTGTAACTGATGCCCTCGAGCGCAACCTTGCCGGTGAAAGCACCATCGGTGCTGCCTTTCAGCGACACTGTGCCGTTTGCGCCGTGCGAAGGAACGGTGTCGTCGGCAGGGAGTAGCAGACCTTCATAACGTCCGCCGAGTTGGACGCCTCCGAGGACATCGATGGTGAATGTGTGGACCGCTCCGGTATCGACGCCGCCATTGGAAGTGCCGCCGTTGTCGCGTGGGGTGACGGTGACGGTGGCTGTGCCGCTCTGACCTTCGGCCGGCTCAAACGTCAGCGTGCCTGACGACGAGATTGCCGGTTTTGTCGCGAAAAACTCAGGGTGGTCTGTGGTCACTTCATAGGTGATTACCTGCGCGATTTCATCGGCGGGAGCCGGTGCGGCCAGGGCCCATCCAGAAATCGTGCGGGCACCGGAGTCCGAGACCGCAGTTTGGTTTGGGCCGTAGGAGACGACCGGAGCATCGTTCACGGAGTTCACCGTGATGCTGAATGTTTGCGGAACACCGGTGTCACTGCCGCCGCCGTTATCGACGGGAGTGACCGTGACCGTTACAGCGCCGTTCGCATTCGCCGCCGGCGTAAAGGTGAGCGTTCCGGTCGTCGAGACTGCGGGTTGCACGGAGAACAGGGATGGGTTCGTGCTCGTGATGTTAAACGAAACGATCTGGCTCGATTCATCAGCAGGGCCCTCCGAAATACCCGTAGCCCATCCCGCGACGGTTTGTGCGCCGGCATCTTCATTCACGGTCTGGTTTGCTCCCTTCGTGAATGACGGGGGCTGGTTCACGGAATTGATGGTGATGGTGAAGGATTGCGTCGCGCTTTCATCGACGCCGCCGTTTGCGGTCCCTCCGTTGTCCGTGATCTTGATCGTCACATTTGCCACGCCGTTCGCATTCAGCGCCGGAGTGAACGTGAGCACGCCTGCAGGGGACACAGCCGGGCCTGCGGCGAAGAGCGCCTGATTGTCCGGGACAAGGACGAACTGAACGGCCTGCGTCGATTCGCCCGCGCCGGCAGATATGCCGGTGGCCCAGCCAGCGACGGTGCGCGCTGCGGAGTTCTCATTCACGACCTGGTTGCTGCCTTTCGTGAAAGCAGGCGCATCGTTGATGTTCGTGACGGTGATCGTGAATGTCTGCGGAAGGCTTGTATCGGAACCCGTGTTTGCGACGCCTCCGGTGTCTTTCGCGCGGACGGTAACGGTCGCGACCCCGTTCGCATTTGGCGCGGGCGTGAAAGTGAGTGTGCCGCTTGCCGACACAGCCGGCGCAGTTGAGAAGAGCGCGTTCGGACTGACCGTTGTGAGGAAGCTCACCGTTTGCGTCGATTCATTGGCAGGCCCGGGCGACATGCCGGTGGCCCATCCGGGGACGCTTTGCGGGCCGCTTTCTTCGAGCACAGTCTGGTCCGGTCCTTTCGTGAATGTGGGCGCATCATTCGCCGAGCTTACGTTAATGGTGAAGGTCTGGACGGCGCTTGTGTCCTTTCCTCCATTCGCTGTTCCGCCATCGTCCCGGAGCTGGATGGACGCTTTTGCTGTGCCGGAAACATTGAGAGCCGGTGTGAATGTGAGCGTTCCGTTTGGCGCGATTGCAGGCTGCACGGCGAAGAGCGCGTTGTTGTTATTCGTGACGGTGAAAGTCAAAAGCTGCGAAGATTCCAGCGGCCCTGCGCTGATGTTTGATGCCCAGTCGATGACGGTGCGCACGCCGGAGTCCTCGACCACCGTCTGCGTCCCGCCCTTTGTGAATGAGGGAGCTTCGTTAATCTGCACCACCGTGATCGTGAATGTCTGCGTGGCACTTGTGTCCGCGCCGCCATTTGCCGTTCCTCCGTTATCTTTCAGCGTTACTGACACGGTCGCTACTCCGGCAGCATTTGCCGCCGGGCGGTAGGTGAGAGCGCCATTGGGCGCAATCGAAGGCTGCGTCAGGAAGAGCGCGTTATTGTTGTTCGTCACGGCGAAGGTGAGCGTCTGCCCGATTTCGCTCACGGGCCCCGGCGAAATGTTTGTCGCCCACGCAATAGTCCGCGACGGCGCGTCTTCATTCACCGTTGGCGAAGGCCCGCCAGTAAACGACGGCGCGTCATTGATGGGTGAAAGGACGATTTGGAATGTCTGCGCGAGTGATGCGTTGTTGCCGCCTCCAACCGCGCCGCCATCGTCGGTGAGAATGACCGAAACCGTCGTGCTGCCGGACGCATTTGGAGCAGGGGTGAACGTCAGCACGCCTGCCGGACTGATGGCGGGCTGAACGGTGAAAAACGTCTGGTTTGCCGCAGTGACGAGATAGCTCAGAATCTGGGCCGATTCATTTGCCGGTCCTGCGCTTGCGGCCGTAGCCCATGCGGGGAATGACTGGGCTCCGGTGTCCTCTGCGAGCGTGATATCAGGGCCTTTCGTAAAGGACGGCGCATCATTGAGGGCGACGATCGTCACGGGAATATCGGTCGTGACCGTGCTTCCGGAGACGGTCATCGAGAGCGTCAAAGTGGTCGTTCCCGACACACCGGCCAGCGGCACGATTTGGACGAACCGATTGGCGCCGCTGCCGGCAAATGTGACGCCGCTATTCGCCACGACCGCAGTGTTGGAGGATGTTGCAGTCACCACCACGGTGGACGGCGAAACGCCGGGCGTGGTGATTGTGAACGGGATGGAGCCGCTCGTGCCGTCCTCGGGGATCGACACCGCCGCAAAGGGAGTAAAACCGAGGGCTGTTCCGGGTAGCGTGCTGAAGTTGGTCTCCGCGAAATCAACGGGAACTCCGGCTCCATTTGAAAGACCGATGATGCCATCCGTCGCCGTGATCGTGAGCGGCGTGAGGCGAATCGTGCCGTTAAAAAAGAGCTCGATCTGCGCGCTGTTGAGATTGGTGGTGCCGACCTCTTTTACGTTTTGCCAGGTCACAGCGATTCGGTCCGCGAGCAAACGATAGGAGATCGAACCGCCGACAGGATCGAGATCGTCAAACAGAACCGCGATGCGTTTTTTGGAAAAGTGATCGACGATCGTCTCGTTGGAGTTGCCGTCGGTGCCAAAGGTGATGAAGCCGTTGCTGCTGATGTTGATCGTGCTGACGGCGCTCCCGTAAAGCGCTACCGTATTCGGGCTGGGAATCGCAACGGCGATGGACGAATCGTTCGTCGCTCCGAGCACGGTGCCGCCGGTCGGGTCAGTTGGGAAGCTGGCCGCGGACTCGCGAGTGACGCTGTAAAACGCCGCCGAGCCATCGGGCGCAAATGTGTAGGAGAAGCCCTGTGTGTCGTTCGCGTCTGCTCCGCCCGTAAACAACTCCGTAAACGCGTTCACCGGCTGGCGGACGTTGAACGAATTACTGCTGCCAAAATGACCGAGACCATCGTCCACGCGAAGGGTGACGTTCGTTGCGGCCGCACTGACGGTCACTTGAACGGTGGCCGAGCCATTTACAAATGTCACCGTCGATGGAGACACGGTAATCGCCCCATCGGCGAAGGCACCGCCAAGTCCGACGGTGCCATTGAAGCTCGATACGATGGCGTTCACGTCATTCCGCGCGTTCAAGACCACCGTGAATGGCACACCCCTGTACTTTGGGTCCACAATTGCGTTGAAGCTAAACGAACTTGCTTCGTTATCGCCCACGCTGAGCGTCGCGGGCGTCACAGTGAACGTTGGCGCACTGCCGGAAATCTGAACCTGTCGCGTTCCCTCAAAGCTCGATGTATTGATGGTCGCGATGGGGAAAGTCGCATTCATTTGTCCGCTAAGGATCGTCACCGTCGCGGGGATGGTGATTGCGCCGGTGTTGTTCGTCGCGAGAGTCACTACGACATCGCTCACAGCCTGGCCGGTGAGGCTGACGGTCCCCTGAACGGCCTGCCCTTCGCTCACCTGGCCGGGGGTCGATATCGTAACTGTGCGCGCTTCATTGTCCGCGACCGTTCCGGATGAAACACCAGCCGTCCAGCCCACGACGGATGCCGAAAAAGTCACCGGCTGAGGTCCATCGACGAGCGTGTCATTTACGGGTGTCACCGCGAAGGTTGCAGAAGTTCCGCCTGCGGGAATCGTCACCGTCGCCGGGACGGTCGCCTCGCTGGTATCGCTGGAAGTCAGCGTCACAGTCACCGCTTCAGAAACCGGCTGACTCACCGTCACGGTGGATGCCGCCGATGCGGCGTTGCCTTCCGTAAATTGTGACGGCGTGGAGAGCGTCAGAACAGCGGTCTCGTTGTCGTGGACGAGAATCGTTCCGGGAATAATCGTGGCTCCGGGAGTTCCACCAGAAATCGTGACGTTCACGCTGCCGTCGAGCAGCACGTCTTCCACGGGAGTAATCGGGAAAGTCACCGATGATTGGTTCGCTGCGATCACCACGCTCGAGGGCACTGTGAGTTCCGTAGAGTCCGAAGAAATCAGCGTAACCGTGAGTGGTGAAGTCGGTGTGGGCGAAACCGAAACCGTCCCGACGCCCGCTGCGCCGCCTTCCGTCACGGAGGCGGGGAGTGTCACCGTGACCGTATCCGGAGTGTAGGCCAGCAATTCGATGTCATCGATATTCCAGCCCGACATTGGGAACGCCTGCGTGGAGACAATCTTGTAGCTCCAGCGCACATAGACCGCGGGCTGATTGTTCGCCACCGCAGAAATGTCATACTGGACGGGCGTCCATGCGTTGTCCGTTACGACTTGGTTCGTCGGATTTTGATAGAGGGACGTCCACGTCGAATTGTTGTTGGAAACCTCCACCGTCGCCTCCGTAAACGTGCGTGCGTCCGTGTTGAGCCATCGTTGAAACCGCAGTTTTCCCGCCGCTTTGCCCGAGAAATTAAAAGGCCCCGCGGTCACTGAATGCGGCCCGCGCACTGGCGATGTCGCGTAATCTCCTGCAAGGTTGACGCCAAAAACATTCGATCCAGTTGCGCCCGAAGTCGGGTCCGCAAAACCCTGGCTGGCCCCGCCGCTGCCAGTCGGAACGCCAAACGCCCATTGATCTTCAACAGTCCATCCGGGGTTCGTATTCAAGGGCTCGGAGAATGCCACCGGAGTTCCGATGGAGACCACGAAATCGCGAGTGTGATTGCCTCCGGATGCGCTCTTGATCGTAATGATGTCCGTCTGCGTTCCGGGCGGAAGCAGCGTGGCGAATTGATTCAAAGTCACCGTCACTGTAACAGTCGCACCTGCCGCTAGATTCCCGGATGCCGGCGAAACCGTAGTCCATGCCTGCGTCTTCGCTGCGGTCCAGTTGAACGCTGCTGCGCTCGTATTCGTAAGGCTAAAAGCCTGGGAATTCGGCGAGAGCGCACCACCTAGCGTTGCGGAAACGCTGAGTCCCGTGGGAGGAGTGACCGTGAGCGTATCGGAAGCAGGGTCCGAATTCGCGGCGAAAGCGGGAGTGACGAGCGCCAGAATGCCCAGAAGGAGCGTCGTGATGGAGTGCAGCTTTTTCATGATTGGAAGAAGGTCGGTCAGGTGTTGGTTTAAAGTTTGAGGCGCGCGAGGCGAAAGGTCGCCCGCTTTGGATAAACTCGGAGAAAATCAGATGCGCGGTTTAAGTCAATCGCGCGCCTTTCGAAGGTACGGAAATTCTTTCGGGTGCCGGTGCTTTTAGCCATCCCATTCCGCTGCGTTGCACGAATCACGCGCAGAGCCCGGTGCACCGAGCGTCGGTTCGTGTTCTCTCGTAGATGGATTTCCTGCAGCGCACACCTTCCGTATTCCTCCAGCTTCGAATCCGCCGCTGAAGAAACGTGATAGTGTGCTCGGACCCGGGCGCAAGAAGTAGCCCGCCATTCCTGTGTCGGGTAAATGCCGGTTAAGAGAGGCGTGCCCTCTCTGTTGAATACGTCAAACCTCGACTTTGGAAAGTCGGGCTACACGGGTTGCTCGCCGTTTTGCGCGATTATTTTCCAGGGAGCTTGTTGATCGTCGCGTACGTGTCGTGTTTCACCGTGGCGCCGTCGGCTGCTTTGATATTGCACTGCACCTTCATTTGCATGACGGGCATCCGATCCGGAAGCTCCAGAAAGACGCTCTTCTTGTCCGGGGCGACGGTCGCTTTGCTAATGACGACGAGGTCCTTTCCGTTCTTCTTTGGGTCGAGGGCGGAGACGTCTGGCGAGCCGTAATCGCCGGTCCAACGGTAGTTCCATTGCTCGACATTCCAGTTTTGGATGTCGCCGGCGCTCGCGGCGTCGAGAGGCGCGCTGAAGGCTAGTTCGATTCCGTTGGCCTTGGTCGTGAAGCCGGTGGGATATGGCGCGATTTTGCCGGTGAAACGGACGCGGTTGAAGCAGCCGTCTTTCGTCGCGCTGCTCTGCCAGACGCTGAGTCCGCTGAGATAGAGTTGCCCGTCTTTCGGACTGAAGCGTCCACGCTGGATGCCGCTGCGGAACTTGACAGGGAATGCCGTCAGGCTGCCCTGCTGCTGGCCATCCACGGTCTCCTGGGTGACTCCGTAAAGAACGCATTTTCCGTAGCTCATGTGCAGCATGTGCCCGCCCCAAGGGCCCCACGTTTTGGGTGCCCACACTTCGCCGCCGGGGGAGTTGTCGATGTTCATCGGGAGCCACACGAGCGGGGCGTCGTGGCCTTCCAAGGGCGTCGGGGAGTCGTTCTTGCCCCAGAATTCCGTTTTGAACTCATCGCGGGCGGATTGAAGCGATGGGTTCGCCTTGTATTCGGTGCCGTCCGGCTTCTTGAAGGTCATCACCTTGTGTGCTGCGGGGACCATGCCGTAGAATCCGCCGGGCTTCACCAGGTTCAGACGGTTCGCCGGCATCCAGTGGCCCTGATTGTCGCTGACGCTGAGTTCGTCGTTCGGTCCCATTCCCGAGCCGTTTGGCGCGCGGAGTCCGGTGGCCACGATGTCCAGTTTCGAGCCGTCCTTGCTCACGCGGAGCATCGTGCCTTGGTGCGGGGACTGATTCGTCGGCGTCCACGGTGAGCCTTTCGCGTAGTAGAAATTGCCCGCTTTATCCGTCTGCAAATCCAGCGCGAACTCGTGGTAGTTGTCGGTGACGACGCAGTCGTTGTTGAAGTTCTCGTAGTAGTCCACTTCGCCGTCGTTGTTCAGGTCGTGCAAGCGGGTGATTTGGTCGCGGCCGAGGACATAGACTTTGCCATCGACGACCTTGCATCCGAGGGGCTGGAAAAGGCCCGACGCGAAGCGCTTCCATTTCACAGTGCTTAGTTTTTCGTCGAGCCCGGAGATGATCCAGACGTCGCCGCTCATGTTCGCCAGTGCGCAATTTCCATCGGGGAAAAAGTCGTGTCCGCCGGGGCGCATCCAGCTCTTGTAAGGATTGGTGTCGGGGAAGGGGATTTCGTCGCTCGCGTAGCCGCCTTGTTCTTCGCCGAGGGTTCCTTGCGAAACGATGGGCTCGGCCCAGCGTGGTGCGCCGGGCTTCGTGAGTGCAGCCAAGGATGGCAGCATGATCTTGCCGGCAAATCCCAGCTTTGCGGCGTCGGCGGTTGGCACGGTGGCAAAGGCGATTTGGAACGTGGTCGGCTCAGTCAGTGCGGGAAGTTCCGCGACGATGTGTCCGTCCTTCGCCACGAGCTTCATCGCGCCCACTGTGCCGCGCAACGCGAAGCCGGAAGTCTTGTCGCCCGCCACAATCGTCGCCATGCCGTTCGCCGCAACCTGTCCTGCGCCATCTGCCACGAGAATCTGCCGGATGTCGCTGCCCGCGCTGATTGTGAATGTGCGGGTGTAAGTGCGCATCCCGTTCACGACAGAACTGCCCGGTAACTCCAGCACTGACTGTTTACCCACGGAGTAGCTGAGGACGGTGTTCTGGCCATTCACGAAAATGCCCTTCCATTTTACACCGGGAAGATTGCCCTGATGCTTCTCGCGCGGGTCGGCTTTGATTTCGGCGCCGATGCCCATGGTCCAGCCAGTTGATACGTTCACTTCGCCGTCGTTTTTAATCGTTCCTTCCAGACCGCCCCGGCCTCGCGCAAATGCAGCGAGACCGCCTTCCCATGCAGCGTGAAAGCGGAGGAGTTCCGTATCGAAAAGGATCGTTGCCGGGGCTTCAGCGGTCCCGACTGCAACCGCCACACCTTTGTAAGAGGTCGTATTATTTACCTTGTAGGAGCCGGAGAAAAACGGGCCGAGATCCATGTCGTCCCATTTCATCTTTCCCTTCTCGGGCGGGCGGACCGTTGCGATTTGAGCGAAGGCTGGAGCGGCAAGGACCGAAGTCACGGCAAGGATGATACGAATGTTCATAAGCGGAGTTTGAAATGTGCGAGTCGAAGGTTTCTTAGCAACTTCGCGGCGTGGATAGCGAGGAGGTCCCGCCGCACACAATCAAAAACCAGACGGAAGCCGGAAAAAGGCGCGGGAATATTCCTTGTCGAGCCGTTCGCGCTCAGCTTTCATCCTGAAAGTTCTTTGCGAAACAAATACTGAATACACATCCAGTGCGAAGGAACTCCGTGTGAATCGGAGGCAGTCGCGCTGCTGTAATTGGATACGACTTCCCATGCTGTAAAAAGCATCCAATCTCCGCTCCGGCGGAGGTGAAGGCGGGAAGAAGGTGTGCACCATCTCAAATACGAGCGGGTGCCGGATGCCAAAAGCCAGAACACTTTCCTGGATGTGTCTCACTCGTCGTCGTGCGCCTTGTGCGCAGGCCGATGGGAAAACTTCGTCGCAATCACGAAGAGTGGGGGATTTCTAAAATCGCAAGATCCGGGTGGGTCGCGGTTCGAGGTCTCTCGTGAACTAATCAACAACCGAAAGACAACAACCGACCAATGAAAAAAACCATCGCAGCGGGCTTCATGCTCGCTTTCACCATCGCTCCAGCATTCGCGCAATCGCTCACCTCGGGCCTGCCGACCACGGAGTTGTTCCGCACCTCTGCCGGCGAAACTATCACGGGCGTCGAAGTGGACGGCACTTCGCTCTATTATCTGCTCCAAAGGAATGCTGCATCCACCCAGCTTGTGCGCCGAAGCGCTCTGGACGGGTATGCGAGTCCGACCGTGCTTTTCGATTACGGATCAGGCGCGTATGGCTCATTCGTAAAGGAGTTCGGAGGGAAGCTCTATTTCGCAGAATCGTCCTTTGACAGTCTGCGCACTTACGATCTGGGTACGAACACAGTCAGCACGCTCGCAACGCTCGGTGGTGCGTACGACATCGATTTTTCCGGCGGATTCGGATGGGTTTCTGCGAACCCCGGCTTTGCGGGAAATCAGATTTTCAAGCTGGATTTGAATACAGGCGTAACGAGTTCCGTGCTGACTTCGACCGACTACTCAGGCCCTCTCGCATTCGGCGGGACTTCGCTTTATTACGGCTCGACATCCTATGCCGCCACTCCCGGCACCTATCGCTACACGGCGGGCGAGATCAATGGCGGCGGGCTTTCCCTGGATGCCGGACATCTTTGGGAGCCAAACGGAGGAAGCGCATATTTCGAGATGCTGGAAGCGCAACCCGGCTTTCTGGCTCGCACCGACTTCTCCCAGATCACGGTTCAGGATTTAATCACGCCGGGTTCGGGTGTGACGATCGCCACCAGCGGGGATTTTATCGGAAATATGGCGTCGGACTCCGCCGGGCTTATTGTCGCGGTGACGGACTACAACCTTGCGCCATCGGCCGACGACCAAAGCGCCGTCTTTCGCGTGGTGCCGGAGCCCGGCACTGCCACTTTGCTCGGGCTTGCCGTCGGGCTTCTTGGGTTTCGGAGGAATCGGAGATGAAACCGTTGCTCGTTGCCTGCGGGATTTGCACCAGCGTATTCGCGGGGCCGTTCGCGCCGGCCGCCGGGCAGCCCGGAACAACGGCGATTGCCTTTAACTCCCCGCTTTTCAAAGGGTGGGCAACGGGCGTCGCGCAATTGAATCTCGGTCCGGTGGACATCACCGATCCGACTGGGGACCTTGTCACATGGGGAACGACGTCCGATGCTCTTGGGATTGCCAATGCCGGCGGCAGCGGGGACAATTTGCCTGTTCTGAGCCTTGGTGATGGTGGCTCGATCACGCTGATTTTCGATAAGCCAATCAACGACGGCGCGGGTGCGGATTTCGCGGTGTTTGAAAACGGGCTGAGCGATACATTCCTGGAGTTGGCGTTTGTAGAGGTGAGCTCCGACGGTGTTTCGTTTTTTCGATTCGGTGCTTTTTCAAACACGCAGTCGGCCACGCAGGCCGGGCCGTTTTCCCTGACGGATCCGACGAACATCCACAATCTCGCCGGCAAGTACCGCTCCGGGTTTGGCACACCCTTCGATCTCGCGGAACTCAACGGGATGCCCGGCCTGAACTTGAATGCTGTGACGCAAGTGCGGATCGTGGATGTGGTTGGCTCCATCGAACCGCTGTATGCGACGAGGGATTCGCTAAATCGCGTCATCAACGACCCATGGCCGACACTCTTTGAAACGGGCGGTTTCGACCTCGATGCGGTCGGTGTCATTCATCAAGCGGTGCCCGAGCCCGGTTCCTCGATACTGCTGCTGGCGGGCATCGGCGCGCTGTGCCGCAGACGCAGGACATGAAAACGCGCACCGCCTTCACGCTCATTGAGTTGCTGGCCGTCATAGCGATCATCTCGATCGTGTCGGTGCTGGTCTTCAGCGGGCTGAAAAGCGCAAGGGAAACATCGAGCGCGGGCAAGTGTCTTGGCAATCTCCGCCACCTGGCCGACGCCAACGGACGATACGCCGCAGACCACGATGGCGAGTATTGTCCCGCAATGGAGAAGAGCAACAAGGTGCGATGGCATGGCTCCAGGATTGACTTGAATAGGAAGTTCGACGGCTCCAAGGGGCCGCTCTCACCGTATCTCGGGCGCGATGGGAGAGTGAAGGAGTGTCCTTCGTTTGACCGATTTCTTTCCGGAGCAGACAGCTTCGAAAATGGCTCGGGAGGCTACGGATACAACGCTGTCTATGTCGGCGGCACCCCTCGCAACAAGTGGGATGGCGAGCGGGTGGCGAATATTCCGCGACCTGAGCGGACGCTGATGTTTGCCGACACCGCGCTCGCCCGCGCAGACGGTGTGCAAGAGTACCCGTTTGCCGAGCCGTATCAGTGGGTCGCGCCGAATGGGAGGCTTGCCGGGCCGCTGTCGCCGAGCGTTCACTTTCGCCATCGTGGCAAGGCAAATGTCGTCTGGTGCGACGGTCACGCAACGCCCGAGCCCTACCACCGACTCGGCAAATCGACGAATTACTACGACGGCGATGAGGCGAAACGCAACATAGGCTGGGTCGGCCCGATGGAGGAGAACGGATACTGGAACCCCCTCAGGAAGTTGCCGGATTAGTTGCGGGATTTCCGAAATCCGCTAGAGGTCTTAATAGTCATGCTCGCAGCCCGAATCATCGCACTCACGCTCATCGCCGCAACATCGGTGAGCGCCGCCGATTTCCAAAAGGAAATCCGCCCGTTGCTGGACACCTATTGCTTCAAATGCCACGCGGGGACAAAGAAGAAGGGCGATGTCGTGCTCGATACGTTTGCATCCGCGGATGCTGCGGCGAAGGACTTTAAAACGTGGGATTCTGTGCTGGAAAATCTGCGCTCCGGCGCGATGCCGCCCGACGACGAAGACAAACAACCGACGGTCGAGGAGCGTGAAAAACTCATCAAATGGATTCAGTCGGAGGTCTTCGTCACCGACCCGAACAACCCGGACCCCGGTCGCGTCACGATCCGCCGCCTGAACCGCGCGGAATATAACAACACCATCCGCGACCTCGTCGGGATCGACTTCGAGCCCGCAGCCGACTTTCCGGCGGATGACTCCGGCTACGGTTTCGACAATATCGGCGATGTTCTTTCGCTTCCGCCGGTCCTTTTCGAGCGCTACCTCGCCGCCGCCGAGAAGATCATGAGCGCTGCGATTCTCAACGACCACAAGCCCCGGTCGGAAAAGATACCAGTCGATTTGCTCGGGCTGAAAGGCGGGCCGGAAAAAGGACATACATCTGTCTCGCGCCGGGTGGACGAATCCGACGCGAGTATCACCGTGGATCTTCCTGTGACCGGGCAATACACGTTGCGGCTCGAAGTCGCAGGGCCGCGGGTCGGGACGGAAGCTACGAAACTCGCCGCGAAGCTCGGACCGCAGGTCATCAATATTCCGATGCTGCCAACCGAGCAGGACATGGTCGCCAAGCACCAAATCGCCGTGAACGTCGTCGCGGCCGGGAAACAAACGCTCACTTTCCGCGTCGCAAATCCACTCGCGCAACCCGAGATGAAAAACGGCAAGCCGGTGAAGCGCCTCGCGACATTACGAAAAGTGGAACTCCTCACGCCTGCGAAACCCGTGACCGCGCCGGCAACCCAGCTTCGGCTTTTCGCGCCGGGAAAAGGCCAGCGCGACTTGAATGTGGCCTCGCGGATGATCATCACGAACTTCGCAGCACGTGCATTTCGCCGGCCGCTCACGCCGCTGGAAATTGAGCGCTTCATGTTCATCTACCGGACGGCCGGACAAAAGGGCGGGAACTTTGAACAGAGCGTGCAGACCGCGCTCACGGCGATCCTTGTTTCACCGCATTTTCTCTTCCGCGGAGAACTCCAGCCCGAGCCCGACAATCCGAAATCCACCATGCCCGTCAGCGAGTGGGCACTGGCTTCACGACTGTCCTACTTCCTTTGGAGTACGATGCCCGACGGTGAGCTTTTTGCACAAGCGCAGGCAGGCACGCTCCGGAAGAATCTCGACGCGCAAATCATCCGGATGCTGAAAGACAAACGCTCCGAGGCACTCATCAATAATTTCGTGGGCCAGTGGCTGCAGACGCGCAACCTCCTTGCCATCACGCCCGACCCAAAGACTTTCAAAGACTGGAATCGCGATTTGGCGCTGTCGATGGAGCGAGAGACCGAGATGCTCTTCGAGTTCATCATGCGCGAAGATCGTCCCATCACGGACCTTCTCGCCGCCGACTACACGTTCGTGAATGAGCGGCTCGCGCGCCTTTATGACATCGACGGTGTGGAAGGGGAGGCGTTTGTGAAAGTCAAAGTCCCCGACAAACGTCCCGGCGGAATTCTCGGACACGGCTCATTCCTCGCGCTCACCTCGAACCCGACGCGCACAAGCCCGGTGAAGCGCGGCAAGTTCGTCCTCGAAAATATCCTCGGTACCCCGCCGCCGCCCGCGCCCCCAAACGTGCCGGACCTCAACGACCCGAAACGCCCCGAGCTCAAAGGCACGCTGCGCCAGAAAATGGAGATGCATCGCAAGGACGCGATTTGCGCGGGTTGCCACGCCCGAATGGACGACATCGGCTTTGCGCTGGAGAATTTCAACGGCATCGGCGAATGGCGGGACAACGACCTCGGGTCGGCGATTGAAACCGCCGGACAGTTGGTGAGCGGGGAGAAATTTGGCACAGCCACGGAACTCCGCGACGTCCTCATCAAGCAAAAGCGCAAAGAGTTCATCACCTGCGTCAGCGAGAAAATGCTGACCTTCGCGCTGGGCCGCGGGCTTGAGTATTACGACCGTCCGACCGTGGAGAAAATCGCTGCGAACGCGGATAAGGGTGGAGCAAAATTCAGCTCCCTCGTTATCGAGATCGTCAAGAGCGCCCCATTCCAGCTTCGCCGTGGAGAGGGCGACCACCGCCAATTCGCATCGGCCGCAAAAGTCCCGGCGCCCCTGGTCACTCCGCCGAAGCCGGGCGAAAAGCCGCCCGCCGAGAAAAAGCCAGCGCCCAAGAAGAAGTAGCACATAGAGATTGGGGAGAGAAACGAATCGTAGCGGGGCCGTCCCCTTATTTCTGACAGACGGTATAAGTCCGAAGACAGACCCGAAAGCCGCTATTCACTGTTCATTTGGTGCGGTGTTCGGGCGGAGCAAAAGAACTCCGAGCAATGGCCTTGGGTTCTCGATTTCGCCGCCCGACCCGTGGCTCCAAGTTACGATCGGGGTACTAGCTTTTGCTCAGTTCGGCTTTTCGCCTTCCGAGGGCTTGTCTTCGGCCTTTGTCGGCTCTTCGATCTTTGCCGGCTCTTCGGGCAATTTCTCCGGCTCCGGCTCGGGATGTTCGCGATGATAATGATCATCGTGGTAGTGGCCGTCGGTGTAGTGACTCGGGTCGTCGTAATACGGATCGCTGTGAGCGTGATTGTCGCTACTCGGGCTCGACTGCGACTCACCGTAAGCCACTGCTGCCGCGGCAGGCGCGACGGAGATGGCGACGCTCGGGTCCTCGGGCTTTTTCCGTTTCTCTAGGAAATAAATGACCCAGATGCAAACTTCGTAGAGGCCGATAATTGGCAGGGAAATGAGCACGAGCGAGGGAATGTCCGGCGTTGGCGAGACGATGCCGCACAGCACCAGGATGCTCGTGTAGCCGTAAGCTCGTGTGCTTTTGATCCAAGCGTAGCTGATGATTCCCAGTCCGTGCAGCGACACCATCACGACCGGAACCTGGCACAAGAGCCCGAAAACGACGCAAAGTAGTGCGACCGTTTTGAAGTAGCTGATCGCCTGCATGTTTTGCAAAAAATCGAGATCCACGGCGGTGCCAATCATGAACTTCGTCACGGCGGGCATGATGAATTTGAAAGCGAACGTCACGCCGCACAAAAAGAGGATAAAGCCGACGATCAAAGCAGGGAGTGCCATTCGTTTTTCTTTGTCCGTCATCGCCGGAAGAACGAACTGCCCCAGGAAGTATATGAGGATCGGAAAAGCCACCACCATCCCGGCGTAAAACGAGATGGAAAGCGTGATCATGAATGCGTCCGTAAAGCCGCCGAGCTGCAAGACTTTCTTCGGTTCGAAGCCTGCCTTGATGATGGGTTCCTGAAGGATGTGAATGACATCCTTATGCCAGATGTAGCATACCGAAACGGCGACGACGAGCGTGAGCGCCATTTTGAAAATCGTCCCGCGCAGATCCTCCAGATGATCGAGGAACGGCTTGACGTCGTCCCCCTTCATTTTCTCGCGTTTAGTAAATAATTTAGTCAGCAGGAACCGAAGCATGAACGGCGAACAGTATGGATGATCGTCAAAGGATGAAGGATGAAATTGCGAACGGACGAAATTTCTCCCGCAACGCTCGGCCAATCCACCCGCGAAACTACGGATTCATTAGGCCCAGTGCCGACATTCGGGCGAATGCCGAGAGCGAGTTGGCGTCGCGGATTTCTCCGCTGGCGACCATCGCCGTGAGCTCGGCGAGGGAAAAAGCGCGACATTCCGTGATTGCCTCGGCTGCATCGGGACGGGCACCGCCCTCCACCGGAACGACTCCTCGGGCTAGAAGAAGGTGGCTGTGTTCATCCGTAAAGCCGGAGCTGGGAAAGAACATGCCGAGCGAGGAAATCTCGCCGTCCGGGGCGAGTGCGTGACCGGCCTCTTCGTGCAGTTCGCGGAGTCCGGTTGCGCGGATGGTGTCGGGATCGTCGGTGTCATCGATCTGCCCGGCGGGAAATTCCCAAATTGTGGCGCGAATGGGAATGCGTTCCTGCCGGACGAGGAGAAATTTCCCCTCCGGTGTGACCGGCACGACAACAACCGCGCCTTTTCTGTGGGCGACCGTCCATGCAAACGGCACCGGACGCGTCGGAGTCGTGATATGGACGCGGTGAACCTCAAGGTAGGGATTCGCAAAAAGAGTCTCGTCGCCGACAAGCTGCCAGCCATCGGAGTCCCGGATGAAGTCATGAAATCGCATCGCGCAAACGTGCGGTAAAACGCGGTCGGGAAGCAACTGCGAAGGTCGATGTCATTTCAAAAAGAGGCGGACCATCCGGGCGCAGAGCAGATCGCGTTCGGCCTGCTTCTTTCCGAGCGTGGATTCCATCGTGGGCATCAGCGGCTGCTTCTTTTCAGCAGCCGATTCCTTCGCCTCCGAGAGGTATCGCTGCCACGGGCGCTGCACGAAAGCGGAGCACTCGTATAGATTATCCTGATATTGCTGAGCAATGGCGCGGAATGTCGCGATATCCGACACCGGGAGCCAGCCGAAGAGCTCGGCCTCGCGGGCGACGCCCCAATACGGGTGTGATTAAAAGTGGAACGCCCGAATCTTATAAATACCATAACTGTACTTTTTTGTACTTGTGCTTAGATTCCCGAGTCCATGAACAAAAAGG
>JAYUSJ010000362.1:0-11018 GCA_043755735.1 Verrucomicrobiaceae bacterium
TCACTTTTACGCCCGATTTCGCGCCAAATGCGACGGGGTCTGTGCTGATCTCGACGGGGAATACCCGCGTGATTTGCACGGCGATGATCGAGGAGGGCGTGCCGCGCTGGATGAAGGAGCAAAACGTGGTCGGGGGCTGGGTGACGGCGGAGTATTCGATGCTCCCCTACTCGACGCTTCAGCGCAAACAACGCGACATCAGCAAGGGGAAGATCGACGGGCGCTCGTCGGAGATCCAGCGGCTGATCGGGCGCTCGATGCGGGCGGCGATCGATTTGGAAAAGCTGGGGCAGCGCACGATGTGGATCGATTGCGATGTGCTGGCGGCGGATGGCGGGACGCGGACTGCGAGCATCACGGGCGCGAGCGTGGCGGCGGCGCTGGCTTGCAAGAAGCTGATGGAGGCGGGGCTGATCAAGGCGTGGCCCATCAAGCAACTGGTGGCGGCGGTGAGCGTGGGCATTTTCGAGGGGGAGCCGTTGCTGGACTTGAACTATGTGGAGGACCGCGATGCGTCGGTGGATATGAATGTGGTGATGACGGAGAGCGGCCAGTTTGTGGAGATCCAGGGCAGCGGCGAGGAGAGCACTTTTTCCGAGGCCGAGATGGGCTCGCTGCTGGCGCTGGCGAAAAAGGGGATCGCGGAGTTGCTGGACGGCCAGCGGGCGATCATCGGGCGCTAAAGCGTGGCCTCGATTTACTCCATCTATGCGCGCTGGCAGCCGAAGTTTCGCGCGGCGCGGATGCGGCGGTTTCGCGATGCGTTCGAGCCGGTGGAGGCGACGACGGTGCTGGATGTGGGCGGGAATTATTATGACTGGGAGCCGCTGGGCGTGGCGTGCAGGTTCACGATTTTGAACATCAACGCAATCCCGTCCGGGTGGGAGATGCCGCCGAATTTCCGCTATGTGGTGGGCGACGGCTGCGCGCTGGCGGAGGCGGAGGGCGCGTACGACATCGCCTACTCAAACAGCGTAATCGAGCACCTCACGACGTGGGAGGCGCAGGAGCGTTTCGCGCGGGAACTGCGCCGGGTGGGGCGCGGTGTTTATGTGCAGACGCCGAACCGGTGGTTCCCGATCGAGCCGCATTTTCTCGCGCTGTTTTTGCACTGGCTGCCGCGCAGTACGCACCGTTTTCTTTTCCGCTGGTTCAGCGTCCGCGGCTGGCTGCGTCGCGGGGATAATGTGAATCTCGACACGCTCGTAGGCGAACTGCGCCTGCTGAGCTACGGCGAAATGAAGCGGCTGTTCCCCGACTGCGAAATCCGCCGGGAGAAATGGCTGGGCCTGACGAAGAGCTTTACCGCCGTGCGGCTTCGAGCTTCCGAATAATGGCGGACCGCTGGCCTTCGTAGGCGGACTTTGCGCGGTCGAATGCGTCCGATTTCCCCGCACCGGCGAGGAGCTGGAATGTGGCGATGGAAAACGGAACGAGGCAGGCGTACGGCAGGAACGCGGGGAGCGAAGTTGCTGAGAGGAACGCCATGACGACGACGCTCCCGACCATGATGACGACGCGCGGCACGAGGCTCGCGCCGGTGGGCTCGCCGAGCGTGCCGTCTTTTCCGAGGATCAGGAAACCTTCGCGCTGCCGCTCCCAATCGCGCTCCATTTGCGCGAGCTGTTCTTCGAGCTGGGTGACGGTGTCCACTTAGAAGATGCGCACTTCGTAATTCGCACCGACGGTGTCCTGCACGCCCGCTGCGTCGAGATTTTTGAGGGTCGCACCGGCAACGCGAACGTAGCTCTTGATGGCGTCAGCGTAGAATCCGAACTTCCCTGTCCCGGAGTCACCGTCAACTCCGGCAACCGATGCTTTCGCAATTTGCGCGGCGACGACGGTGGAGTTTGAGAATGCGGTCTTCACGGTGATGGAGCCGATGTTCCGGGCGTTGGCCAGGTCGGCGAGCGCGGCGGGTATCGCGGAGACGCCGACGGTGATGGTGGAATCGGTGAGCGTTCCTGCGGTGAGCGCGGTGAGATCGCCGGTGGAGTGGATGGTCGCGCCTCGGATCTCGCCGAGGACGGTGATGCTCTTCACGGCGAGTCCGCTGCTCTCGGTGAGGTTGGCCTGCAATGCCCCTGCGATCTTGAGAACGCCGAGTCCGTGGAATTCCAGCGTTTCCAAATCGGTGGCGTCCGTATTGGTCCAAGTGGCAGCGGTAAACTTCGAGATCGGGTAATCTGCGGTGAGCGACGTGTTGTTGACCTCTTTAAAAAGGATCGTGCCTTTTGCCGTGCTGAGCGCGGCCACTTGAGCTGCGTTGCCGAGCTGAAAGGCGGAGTCGCTCACGTTGCCGGCCACGAGCTTCTTGATCGAAGTGCGGGTGGTGAAGTCGCTATCAACGATATTGCCGCCCACGGACACGCTGCCCACGGTGAGGTTGCCGCGTTCATCGAGATTGGCTTCGAGGTTGGACTTGATGGCGAGTTTCCCGAGGCCGTTGAAGGTGAGCGTTTCCACTTCCGCGGCATTGGTATTGAGCCACTCTTTTGCGGTGAGCGAGCTGATTGGAATCTCGGACCGGAAGTTGAAATCGCGAACGGTTCCAAAGACGACCTTGGTCTTCAAGTTGAGCAAGCCGCCGATGTCGAATGTGCTCGATTCCGTGGGAACCGTTGCGCCGAGATCGCCGAGGACAATGCTCTTCGCGCCAGCGCTGGCGGAGAAGTGCGACAGGAGATGTGTGTTGCCGAGGTTTACTTTCCCGATGGCGTTTGTGATGTGGATCTCGCCGATGTCGGCGATGACGCCCTTCGGAGCCTTGATGGAGAAAGAAGATGCGCTCGTCGTGCCGGTGAGGGTGATGTTCATCAAGCCATCGGCCGTTCTCGTCACATCGCCGGAACCCGGGCCTTTGAGGACGAGTGTGAGTTGATCGGACCCGGGCACATCGCTGTCCTCCGCCAAGGTGAGGAGCGTGCCGGTCCGCCCCGTGCCGAGATTGCCGAATGCGTTTCTAAATTCACTCACCTCGTTGATGTTGCCGACATTGTCGTCGGTGAACAGTTCCTGAATCATCGTCGCACCGCCGGGGCTCTCGACCTTGGCGAGCAGTCGATACTGACTGCCGATCTTCAAGAGCGCGGCGTCGGCGGGCGTGATCTCGTATTTTACCGGCACGGTGAGCGAGCCACCGCTGGCCAATGAGACTTTCTGCGCGGCCCCCGCAGTGATTTCGATATCCGCATTTGCGCCGGTTTCTTCGAGCGTGAATCCGCTTTCGATATCGCTGTTCAGGCTTGTCGCTTCGGAGAGGAAAAGGCGCACACTGACGTCGCCTTTTGCGAAGCCTCCGCCGTTGTTCGTGATTTTGACACTAGCCGTGCCGGTTTGTCCGGGAATCACCGGACTGCCGATGCTCGATGTGACACTGGAAACAAGGTTTGGCAGCACAGTCACCAGAAACTCGTCCACTACGGGCGTCTCGCCAGTCTTGGACACGGTCAATTTCACTTTGGCCACACCGGCTTTGCCGTTGGCGTAGTTGAGTTGCAGGTGGTTCGTGGCATCGATCGCCGAGGAGAGCAAGGTGCTCGGGGCACCGGTGACATCGTCGAGAACCTCCACGGAAAACGTGTGCCCGTCTGCATTAGCGGCAGTCGGCGCGATGACGCGGGCATCGACGATTTTGATCAAAGCCGCATTGGTAAGCGCGACGCCGTTGCCTGCAGTCGTCGGGATTCCTTCGCTCGCATTGCTGCCAGTCAGATTGTTGACCGGCACTTTGCGCAGGTTGGCGATGGCGTTGACGATATCCATTCCCTGAATGACTTTCCCGAAGACGGTGAAGCCGCCGTTCTGCGAGTCGAGAATGCCGGAGTTGTCAGCGTAGTTGATGAAGAACTCGCTCGTCGCGCTGTTTGGGCCACCGCCGGACGTTGTGCCGACTTTCGCCATGGCGATGGTTCCGGTGATGGGGTCGAGGCTTGTGTCATCGCCGAAAAACTCGTTGTGCACTTGATACGGCGTGTCCACGTGCGGACCGAAATTGTTGACGGAAACCTGCGGATTGTAGCCGCCACCCTGGAGAACGAAGCCGTTCACCAAGCGGTGAAAGTAGGTGTCATCGTAGTCGTTGCTGGTATCCAGATTGTTCACGTAAGACAGGAAATTCTGGACGGTGAGCGGAGTCTTGTCGTCGAAAAGCTCCAACCGAATCACACCGGGCGAAGAAGCGCCTGGAGCGGTGAAGTTCGTCGCGAATTCGACAATCGTCCGGTAAGTCGAAGTCGCATCCACAAGCGTCGCAAGATCGAGCGTGACGCTGGTCTGGCCGACTCCCGCTTTGATATCGAAAATGGGGTTTAAGATGGTGATCGCCGGTGCGATGCGGGATTCGAGGGGCTCGATGATCGGGCTGATGGTTCGTTTCATGAAAGGTATTTGGAAAAGCTATGCGACTTCGCGGATGGTGATTTCGTTCATTCCATTTGTCAGCACAATGGTGTTTTTTGCGGTGGTCAGGGCAACTTTCGCTCCGGCGACCGTCATCGAGTCGATCTGCTGGGCGACAAAACTGCCGCCGCCGTTAGTTCCGATGATGATGCTGGAAATCCTGGCGATAATCTGATCGATACCCGCAGGGATGACGACATCATCGGGACCACCAAAGCCATCATCGTTCACATCGAGGACGCCCGCTACGAGCGTGCTGCCCGCCCATTCGCCACCGACTTTGACGGAGCCGATTTGCGCGTCGCCATTCACGGCGTTGCCAAAGCGATCGTAGCCAGCGAGCACGCGACTTCCCTCGACACTTCCAGAAACCGAGAGCTTCGCAATCGCGACGTCCGTTTTCGTTTGAACGGCCTGCCCAAGCGCACGTATCTCCACGCCCTGCAACGAGGCCGCGCTCATCGTTCCAATGTCGCGTCCTGCACTGACAACCGAGCCGCTCATGAAGCCGCCCACCTTCAGCGACTTGATGCTGCCCGCCGCGATGACCGAGCCGGACTCGCCGCCTGCTGCCGCCTGGACGTTTGACGATATCTGCACGGCCGCAATTCCGCCAAGTTTCACAAGTCCCTCGGATGCCGCGTTGTTGCCGAATCCGCCGATGATCGCACCGGACCGCAGACCCGTGCTGCCGTTCATTTGCGAGAGCGTCACAGAGCCGATCGAACCATCCGCGGACACCTGTCCGGAATCATCCCCTGCCCCGCCGAGCAGCGCCCCAAGTTTCAGACTCACGAGAGTGCCAGCGACTGCACCGTCGTCCAGAACGCCCACCCCGCCGCTACCGTGGCCCGCGCCTCCGGAAATCGCACCGGTGAGGGTGATGGATTTCGCGATGCCGCCGGCGCGAATCGTTCCGGATGACACGCCGTCGCCGCCTGCGACATTGCCGAAAACCTTCACGGTACCGAGCCCGCGAGCGGCATAAATCGAGCCGCTGCCGCTGCCGGTTCCGCCCTTCACCACATCGCCAATCGGGGCACTTGCGATTCCGATCGTTGCGCCGTCGATCCCACCACCGGAGAATACCAGGCCGGAATTTGCGCCAACGCCGCCATTAATTGAACCGCCGATGATCAGGGCTTTCAAATTTGATTTCACCGTGAAATCCGTGCCGACATTGATCGATGCGCTGTAAATCCCGTCCGCGCCTGCGAGGTTTCCACCGACCGTAATCGATGCCGCCGCGCCCTTTATCGAGATGCCGCCAGTGTAATTTCCCGCACCACCGGTGAGGTTCTCTCCGACAGCAATCCTGCCGACCTTGCCATTTACCACGATGGAGCCATTGGCCTCGGACACACCGCCGATCAGGCTTTTGCTCACGGAAATCGAGCCGAGCGACGTTCCTACGACGATACTTCCGCCGTTTTCTTTTGCGCTGGCGATCGAGCCATTCAGCGAACCCTCAATTGCGATTTTCCCCACAGTGCCCGAGACCGACACGTGCCCGCTGCGCAGTCCCGTGCCTGCGGCGATCCCGTCTGCGATGCTTCCGGAATTCATCACCGAAAGCGAAACCATATCGCCCGCGAAAATCGCGCCCGATTCCGTGCCGGCACCGCCAATCATGACGCCCTGCACGGTAATCGTTCCGACATTATCGCCGACGCGAATCGTGCCCGAACCAGTCCCTGTAGCACCCGTCATCGAACCCCGAACGAGGATGGATTTCACTTCGTCGCCCGCCCGGATTGAGCCCGAATCGTTCCCGGTGCCGCCCGTGAGTCCGCCGATGGAAACAGCCCCGAAATCGTCGCCAGCCCGAATGACACCGGACTCCACACCCGCGCCGCCAGTGAGCGCGCCAGCCGCTACAGAACCAATGTCACCCGCCGCAAAAATCCGCCCGCTGCGCAGGCCGGTGCCGCCGCTGATGATGCCCTTCATCGAGAGCTTGCCGATATTCCCGTTTGAGGCAGAGACTGAACCCGAGCCTTCGCCCGCCCCACCGAGGATGTTCCCGTCGGCTAGTGCGCCGGTTAGCGTGATATTCCCGATGCTCGTAGCGGCGGAAATGGATGCCGCATTTTTCCCGGAATCGCCGCCGTTGATCGCGGTTTCTCCACGGATCGATACGAGCGAAACATTCCCAATCGCGCCCTGATTGGAGACGATACGACCGCTCGCTTCGCCGCTCCCGCCAAAGAGCGAAAACTGAAGCGTTACGTCGCCAATCCCTTTGTCCCCCGCGACCTGCCCGGAGTCTTTTCCAGCGCTGCCGCGAATGTCGCCATGGACCGTGAGTGCGCCAATTTTCCCGACGGCATGAATCCGGCCTGCGCCCTGACTTCCGCCGCCAAAAACCCCGCCGCCGGGAAGTGTGGAGGTGCCGACTTTCACCGTGCCGATATCGCCGGCGACGGTAAATGAACCGGAGTCCGCCAAAGTGAGACTGGCAGAAACTGAGAGCTTTCCGCTGATTGTCAGGCTTCCCAGATTTCCCGCGAGAGTCTTGCCGTTGATGATGTTGCCGTTCTCGATTCCGAAAATAACATCCTTCACGTCGGTATTCACCGCGATGGATCCGACTGCTCCGTAGATGGTGCTTTCGAGGCTGGCACCCGCCGCAGCCTGCGTTGTCGTGCCGAACATCCCGAGAGAATTTACAATCAGCGACTGGAGTCCGACTGCTTTCGTGACCACACCGGCGTCGATTCGTCCGAGGTCGCCTTTTACGACGATCTTCCCGAGGGTGATGCCGTTGAGTGCCGATTGGTTTGCGTTGATGAAGCCGACGTTCGCAAGTCCGTCGCCCAATCCATTCACGGGCTCTGCGGTAATCGTGATGCTGATTCCGTTCGCCGGACTGGTGCTTTGGTTGAGCGGAGTCGTCGTCACTCCAAGAAGGTCGATGGTCTGGAGTTCCTGCGCAGTATCAGTGTTTCCTCCGGAACGGACGTTTCCGGTGTCGAACTTGAAGACGCGATCCAGCAACGCATCGAGCGTGTTGCCCGGAGCAAAGAGCGCCTTGGAAAACTTCACCGTGACCAAATCACCTTGTGAATCCTTGAACTGAACCGTCGTCGGATTCAGCAGGATCGCCGGAGCGATTCGACCTTCAAGCGGCTCGAACGAAGATTCCGTGCGCCGCTTTCCACGCTTCTCGGGAGGCTGCTTCACAGGCTGCGGCTGCGCATCCTTCCGACCGGTGATACGCGTTAAAATTCGGCGAAATAGGGATTTCTTCATGACTAATCGTTGTCGGTAATGGTCAGCGGCAGGTCCGCGAGATCCACGTCCTTGTATGTCAGGTCGTTGCTCGTGATCACCTTCAATCGAAGCGTGTAGTTCGCCAATGCCTCTGCGACCGTGTCGTTCACGGCTGTGATTACGACGGTCCTCGGCGAGACCCCGCCCGACGCGGTAAATGTGACCGTGCTCGGGGCGATGGTCACCTGGCCGGTGACGACGGCACCATTTGCATCGACCACGTCCATCTCCATCAAGGCGTCCTGCCGCGTCGCGACCGAAGGCGTGAGCGTAAACGACACGTTTGCTCCTCCCTCCGTCACCGCAATACTCGTTCTCGACACCGCGATGCCGACCTTCGCGTCATCATCGAGAATCGTGACGGGAACGTCCGGGGCATCGGTATTGTTAAAGCGAGCGTCCGTGCTGGTTGCGGGCTTCAGCCGAACGACGTGCTGCACCGCATCTTCGCGGGCGTCATTGTTCTTCGCGGTAATCGTCACCGTCTGCGCAATCGTTCCATTTTGCGGGGTGAAAACGAGTTCGCTCGCCGAGAGCGTGACTTGCGAATTGTCCACGACGCTGGACGAATTGAGCACTTCCAGCGGGATGCTCACATTTGCCGTAGGCAAAGTATCGAGCGCCACAGTGAATGTCGCTTTTGCCTGCGCAGGAAAATCCGCGCCGACTTGCGCAGCCTCGGTGACCACGAGTCCGTCGGCGGGAGTGTTTGGCGGCAATTTCACGACAATGCCCGAGAACGGTCCGAAGACGACCTGCTTTGCGATCGCCATATTGTCGGTGATTGGGTCGCTATAATCGACGTCGGTGATGAGATATTTGCCCGCTCCGGTTTCGTTCGCCGGCAGGCGCAGGGTGAGGTCCACTCCGTTGGCCGCACGGATCGGGATTGCCCCGCCCTCGCCCGGCTTCAGCGAGCGAAGCGGGATTTGCGTCATCGTTGATGTGGGCGGCCCGATTTTCAGCAAAGTGTCGGCACCATTCCCTGTCTTCACAAGCGTATCATCGCTGGAGAGATAAAAGCGCAGCTTCGGCGAAACTGCGGCTTTCGAGCCGGTGTTCACCACCGAGAAGTAGCCTGTGATGCTTGCCTGCGAACCCTTGACGACTTTTAGCGGCAGGCCGCTGACCTGAGTCCCGCCCACGTTGATCGCCTGGCTCCACGAACTCGAAAGATTCGCCTTTGGAAACGGTGGCAAATATCGCGCCGAGGTGAATCCGGTTGCGTCCAGAGTGCTCCATGCCGAAGCGGAAAACGCCGCCCGCGTCACGGTTACCATTACCGAATAAATTTCCGCATCCGAGTATCGGTGCGTCGCATAAACACCGAACCGTCCGGCACCGATCTGCCGGATGATCGCGCCCGTCGTTGTCCGGATGCCGTCCCCCCAATCAATCGTCGTCGAAAAGTCGGATGCCTTCACACCCACTGTCGCATCCGAGATGATTGCAATCGGGTTCGTCGCGAACGTCGCGCCTCTTAGTTTGTGGCTCTGTCCGATCGCGGAAAACAACGCTCCATCCGCAGCAACCACCGACGTTCCCCGCGCAAGTCGCGTGGCCCCGAGCGGCCCGTCGAGCGTGACATGCAGCGGATAGACGCCAGCCCTGGCAAATGTATGCGTCCCCTTCACGTCCCACATCCCCGGTCGTGAACTCGATGGAACAATCGTGATCGCGGGCGACGCGCCGTTGCTCGCCTGCCGGGCCGTCCCATCACCCCAAATCACACTCGCAATAAAATCACCCGGTGCCGAAAGTGTCCCGCCGTAGCGGAACGATGCAAGCGTCACGCTTCCAGTCGAACCACCCGCTTTCGCCTCCAGCGTCGCCGGAGTCACCTCGATAGCCTGGTCGCCGACCCCAACTTCCAAAAGCTGGAAAACCGCGCCGTTTGGCGGCTGCGAATTGATCAGCGGATCGTTCACTCCAGTAACACCGACTGTGATGTCCCATGCGCCCGGAGTGGGCCGCGAAACTACGCCTAGATTCCCGGAGTTGAACCCCGCGTAGATGTTGCTCGATGAATTCGGCGAGCCATTGAAGAAACTGCGATTCACCTGAAGCGGCATCCGAATACTGATTCCGTCGTGTTCCAGATCCTCCGCGTGCGTCACGACGTTCGGCACCTGCCCGACAGGCACCACCTGCGGGGCCAGCGGCGCGAGAATCGGCGGATCATTCACTGCGTCCTTGGCCGCGTTGAGCGTGTAAATTCGCTGCGAAGAATTCCCGCTCGGGTCTTTTGCGGTCACGGTCACCGTGCCCGTTCCCACCGAGGTAGCGCTGACAAGCAGCACGCCGTCCGAGCTGCTCGGGTTCACGGAGAGCTCCGACATCGTCACGTTTACAGTCGGCTTATCGTTTGCGCCGACCGGAACATTCGCCACTTTGTCCATCACATCGAAGCCGCGAATGATTTGACCGAACAACGAGTGACGGAAATCCAAATGCCTCGGCTGACCCAGCGTGATAAAGAATTGAGAGCCATTTGTCGCAACGGTATTAGCCGTTCGATATTCGATGGTTCCACCTTGAATCGTGAACGAACGGCCGTAGCCCGCGTAATTCTGCGTATAGCCTCCCGCTGAATTCGCCATCGCGAGCTGCCCCCGACCGGAATAAATCAAGTGCGAGTTAAACTCATGCGGCATCACGTAGGGCGAACTCCCGGAACCGGTCCCGGCCGGATCTCCGCCTTGCAGGACGAAATTATCGATCGCCCGATGGAACAGAACATTCTCGTAATAAGGCGATTGTGCAAACCCCGCAATGAAGTCTGCGGTGTCCGGCGTATCGGCCCGAAACAAAGCGAACTCCATCGTTCCATCAATGGGCGCACCGGAGCCGTCATTTGCCGAGCGAACGCGCATCTTCATCACCGGGTGCCCAGTTCGCACCCGAGCCAAAAGCCACGGTTGGCTCGTAGTCACCGTATAGCTCAAAGAATCGCCTTCGGGATCGGTCACCACCAGAGGAATAACGAGGGTTTTCCCGCAGAAAACCGTAGCCGGAACGTCGGGGTTTTCAGCCACAACATTGCTCACAACCGGACGGGTGGAAAACACCGGCTCCCCAGCACCCAAAAGCGGATGAGCGAGGGCAAGGATGGAACCCATCAGGATGTGTCGAAACGAAAGTCGGGTGTCAGTTGTCATTTGCGAAGCGGTGTCTGAAATATGGCCAGCATCACGATGCTGGCAAGAGATATGAAGAATATTTTATCACTTCGGCAGCAATGCTCGGCGACGGGTGTAATGCGTTCTCAACGCTTCAATCTTGGAAACAATTTTCAACCCCGCCATGTAAGGCGCTTCACGAGAGCGGATTCAACACAAAAAGCC
>JAYUSJ010000363.1:0-10935 GCA_043755735.1 Verrucomicrobiaceae bacterium
CGGCATCCCTTCATCCTCCCATTTCGGAAGGTTTTTCGGGACCAATGTGTTACCCATGTCCTGAACCACTTGTGTTACCTATGTCCTGAACCCGCACCGATGAGCGAAGTTTCTCCGCTTGCGACAAATCACCAATCACGACCGCCTTCCCCCGCTAATTACTCAAACCGAATCGAAGCGCTGCGTCCGTGCGCATCGAGGCCTTCGATCTTGCTGAACTGCTCAATCGTGCCCACGGACTTTTTCAACGATGCGCGATCCAGCTTCACGATGCTGGTCCGTCGCTGAAACATATCCGCCATCAGCCCGGGGAATGACTTGCCCGCGCCGCCGGTCGGCAGAGTGTGGCTCGGTCCCGCGACGAAATCGCCCGCTGCAACCGGCGACCAGCCACCAAGAAAAATCGCGCCGCTCGTGCGGATGTTTTTCGCGAGAGCGTCTTCATTTTTCGCCACGATGGAAATGTGCTCCGGCGCAAAGTCGTTCGCGATCGCCACTCCGTCGGCGATCTTCTTCACAAGGATGAGCGCCGCATTTTTCTCCAGCACCTCGGTGAGATAGTCTCGACGGCTGAGCGTCGCCGCCTGCTTCGCGATTGCCTTCTCCACCGCGCCAAGAAGTTTCGCGCTGTCCGTGATAAACAGGATGCTGCTCCCGTGCCCGTGCTCTGCCTGGGCGAGCAAGTCGGAGGCGACCCATGCAGCGTTTGCGGATGCGTCGGCGAGGACAAGGATCTCGGACGGTCCCGGCAAAAGGTCGATCGCCACCTGCCCAAACGCCTGCCTTTTTGCCTCCACAACCCATGGACTGCCCGGACCGAATATTTTTTGCACAGGCCGGATCGTCGCAGTCCCATAAGCCATCGCAGCAATCGCCTGCGCCCCGCCGACACGGTAAATTTCCGTCGCCCCGGCTTTCCTCATCGCACACAAAAGCGCGGGATTCACACTTCCATCGCGACCGCACGGCGTCGTCGCGACAATCTCCGGACACCCGGCCGCACGCGCAACCGTGACTGTCATAATTGCAGTCGAGACCAAAGGCGCACTTCCGCCCGGCACGTAAACGCCCACCCGCTGAAATGGATCGAATCGCTCGCCCACGCGCGCTCCCTGGGCATTCCGGCCCGACCACGATTTGCGCAGGCTCTTTTTCGCGAAGGCGAATACGTTTCGGTCCGCCATGGAAATCGCCCGGCGCGTGGCGGCATCGACGCTCGCCGCCTCCGTGACCGCGAGTTGCGCCGCCTTCATTTCAGGTCCGCCGAATTTTGCAGTGAGCGCGAGCAGCGCGGCATCCCCCTCTTTGCGAATCGCGGCGATAATCTCGGTTACAGTCGCACGGACTTCCTCCGTCGGCTCGGCATGGCGCTTGAGCGCATTGAGGGCTTTGGAAAAACCGGCTTGGTCGTGGCGTAATACGTTCATTGGATGGAAAGACGTTTACGCAAGCCGCGCTCGGATGAAAAGAGCGCGATTTCAACGTGGCGGAATCCTTGACGCTACCGCCCTCTCACCTCTAGGTTGCGCGCCTTATGCGAAAGCGTGCGCTGTATTTAGCCCTACCGATTTTAATCTTACACCTTCCACAGCCTGCGGAGGCGGTGGATGTTTTTGGCTTCAAGTTTTTTGAAAAGAAGAAGCCAGCAGTTGCCGTCGCGCCTACGACTGCCGACGAAGCAGTCGCGAAGGGGGACCTCAAACGAGTGGACGAGCTCCTCTCACGTAACGAACTCGGCGACGCGCTCAAGCTTGCACGCACCATTGTCGCGCAACGGGGCCAAACCTCCGCAGCCGCCCGCGCGCAGTTCATGATCGGCCAGATTCTGGAACGCAAACAGGACTACGAAGACGCATTCAAAGCCTACAGCGATTACCTCACCAATTACCCGCGTGGCGGCGACTTCGACAACACGGTGAAGGCGCAGTTTGATATCGCAAAAATGTATATGGAGGGCCGCAAGAAAAAGGTTCTCGGAGTGACCATCGCGACGAGTTACGGCAAGGCCGAGACCATGTTTGCGGACATCGTTCGCCGCGCCCCATTCCACCGCCTGGCACCTCTTGCTCAATTCAATGTCGGGCAAGTGCTGGAGCGTGCGGGCAAGCCTTCCGAAGCGCTCGCTGCGTATCAGGAACTCGTCGTCCGCTACCCCGGCGACGCGATTGCCGACGATGCGCAATATCAGATCGGCTACGTGCAGCTTCAGGAAGCACAGCGCGGGTCTTACGACCAAAATGCCCGCCAGCGCGCAAAAGAGGCATTTGAGGATTTCTCCGCACGATATCCGAGAAGCGAGAAATTTGCACAAGCCCAGCAAAACATCAAAACACTCTCCACGAATGATGTCGCTGGTTCCCTCGACGCCGCGCGCTTTTACGACCGGGCCAAACAATATCGCGCCGCCGCCATTTACTATAACGACGTGATCCGCCAGTCGCCCGCAACACCGGAAAGCGAAATCGCCCGCAAGCGCCTCGCCGAGCTCAAAACAATCGTCGGACCGGAAGTCCTCCGCCCGCCTGGAAAGCCTCTCACTGGTGCCGACGCATACGCCCGCCGTCAGGCGCAGGGACGTGTGGATGCGGCCGGACGCCCGGATTTTGCCGGCCCATTCATCAACCTTCCGCCACTGCCACCCGGCGCGAACCCGCGGTTGCGAATGCCAAACGGCCCGATCGTAGAGCCCGCGCTGCCAACCGGAGATCCCCTTCAACCCGGTGCAGGCCTCATTCCTGCAACGGATTTGCCACCGCTGCCGGAGCCAAAACCAGAAGGCGCTCCCGCGCAGGCCGACGCACCGATTCCAGCGCCCGAGCCCGCACCCGAGCCTTCTGCACCGGACGCGCAACCGGTGAAGCCGAAGAAAAAGAAATGAGACTGCTCATCGCCTTCCTCGCGCTTAGCTTCTGCGGATGCGCCGGCTACACCGTCGGGCCCATCAAGCCGACGCCGATGAAGCAAATTCAGCGGATCGCGGTTCACAATTGGAAGAACGATACGCTTGAGCCCCGGATGGAAGTGTTGATCGCCTCGATGGTGATCAAGCAACTCCAGCAGGACGGCACCTACGAAATCACAGACGAATCCCGCGCCGATGCCATTCTCACCGGAACGCTTCTGGCCATCGACCGACGCCCGGTGCGCTCGCTCCGCGGCAACATTTTGCAAACCCGTGAATACCAGCTCACCCTTCGCGGACGGTACGTGCTCACGGAAACAAAGACCGGCATCCCGATCGACCAACGGAACATCAACGGCACGACAAACTTTTTCGTCACCGGCCAGAACATCAGCACTGCCGACAGTAATCAGGACGAACGGCAGGCAATTCCTCTCGCCGTGGAAGACCTCGCGACGCGCCTCACCAGCGCAATCAGCGAAGGCTGGTAAAGCGTGCTGACTCTCGTCCCAACACCCATCGGGAACCTCGGCGATATCACGCTGAGGGCGCTCGAAGCACTCAAAGGCGCTGACATCATCGCGTGCGAAGACACCCGTCATTCGCTCAATTTGCTCCGCCATTTCTCGATCGAGAAACCCCTCGTCAGCTACCACGAGCACAACGAAGCACGCCGCACCGCCGAACTGATCGAGCAACTGGTCGCGGGTAAAAAAGTGGCCGTTATCACCGATGCCGGAATGCCCGGAATCAGCGACCCCGGTCACCGACTGCTCCGCGCGTGCCAGCAACGCGGCGTCCCCTACACGGTGCTCCCCGGGCCGAGCGCCGTGCTCAACGGGCTCATCGGCTCAGGGTTTGAAGCGGGCGCTTTCTTCTACGGCGGATTCCTGCCAGTGAAAAGCGGCGGACGCGAGCGGGACCTTCGCATTGCCGCGGGGCGCGCCGAAACCAGCGTCTTTTTTGAGTCGCCGCATCGTCTCGTGAAAACTCTCACCGCTGCCGTTCCTATTTTTGCCGAACGACAAATCTGCGTTGCCCGCGAACTGACAAAGACATTCGAGGAATTCCGCCGCGGCACCGCAGCCGAGTTGCTTGCACACTTCACAGAGCGCCCGCCCAAAGGCGAAATCGTCCTCGTTTTTTCCGGAACCGACGAGCGCACTATTTCGCCTTCCGAGGCTCCAGAATCGCTGCGGCGATAAAGCACCCCGCGGCGATGAAGATGCAGGAGTCCGCGACATTAAACGCGGGCCATGGATTCGCGAAACGGACGTGCAAATCGAACGACAAAAAATCGACGACGTAGCCGTGGATGATGCGGTCGGTAACGTTGCCAAGAATCCCGCCGAGCAACAACGCCACGCCCCACTTTGAAGGCTTGTCGGTGAAGACGTTTTTCTTCCACGCCACCAGCAGACCAACAAACGTCGCCACCGAAAGCACGATGAAGAACCAATTGTTCCCCGACCCGATGCTGAACGCCGCACCAGTATTCGCCCAATGAACGATCTGGAACCAGCCGGGAATCACATCGGTCGCCATCGGAAGATGCTCGCCTTTCGCGACCACGTCGGGAAAACGCTCGATGTTATGCTCACTCGGAACCAGCGCGTAGTGCGTGTAAATCCACCACTTCGTGAGTTGGTCGAGCACGTATGAGGGGATGGCGATGGCGGCGAGGAATCGCATCAGCCAAGAGCCTCGTCGCAGCGTTCGCACACACCTTTGGCCGTGAGCGGCTGGTGTCGCCAGCAGCGCGGGCATTGGAGATGGTAGCTCTTGCGCACCCGTGCTCCGATTGATGTTCCCGTCGAGAGAGTCAGGTCGCTGACGATGAAAAACTCCGTCAACTCGGCCACCTCGGCCTGCAAATCGGGAATGCCGCTCGTGACTTCGATATCGACCGTTGCCTCCAAAGATTTCGCAATCTCTTTCGACTGCCGTGCGGGCTCGATTGCCTGTTGATAAATCGCCGTCCGGATCTCCAACCACTCCTCCACTCGGGCCTCCGCAGCCTCGTCACGAAGGGCGGCGTTGGCTTCGGGCAGTTTCTCGATGTGGATGCTCGTGGTCTTGCCGGAGAATTCCCAAGCTTCGTCCGCTGTGTAGGCGAGGATTGGGGCGAGGAGCTTTGCGACGGCTTCGAACGATGCGTGCATCACGGCTTGCGTCGCGCGGCGGCGCGGGCTGTTCGCCGCGTCGCAATACATGCGATCTTTCGTGATGTCCACGTAGAGCGCGCTGAGATCCACGGTGCAGAATTGGTTCAGCGTCTCGAAGACTTTGCGGAAGTCGTATGCCTCATACGCCGTGCGGCAAGTGGCGATGACGCCTTGCAGCTTGCTGAGAATCCAGCGGTCCACGGTGGTCGGTTCGGTTTTCTGCGATGCGTCGTAATCCGAGATGTTCGCGAGCAAAATGCGCAGCACGTTGCGGAAGCTGCGGTATGCCTCGCTCGTGCGGGCGAACCCGTCTTCGGAAAACGGAACGTCGTTCGTGTATTCCACGGTCGCGGCCCACAGACGCACGATGTCGGCGCCATATTTGCCTACGAAATACTCGGCCTCCATCGGCTTTTTGTAACCGCCCTGACCTTGGTCGCTCTTGCTGACTTTCTTCTTCGTGTCTTTGTCCACGACGAAGCCGTGCGTGATCACGGTCTTGTACGGCGCGTGTCCGGTGAGCGCGACCGAAGTCATGAGCGACGACTGGAACCAGCCGCGATGCTGGTCCGTGGCTTCGAGGTAAACGTCGGCGACTCCGCCGCACGCCTTTAGCTCCGGATGACGCGACGTGACGGCTTGATGCGAAACGCCGGAGTCGATCCACACATCGAGCGTATCGTTGCGGCGCGAAGTGCCTTCGGGCAAGCCGAGCTGCGCCGCCCACCATGCATCGTCTTTCTCAAACCACAGATTCGTCCCTCCGCTCTCGACGAGGTCCGCGACTTTCTTCGCAAGGTCGGCGCGGACGATCGGTGTTCCGTTGCCTTCGTAGAAAACGGGAAGCGGCACACCCCAAGTGCGCTGCCTCGAAATACACCAGTCGGGCCGCGATTCAACGGTGCCGAAGATGCGATTGCGGCCCCAATGCGGGAGCCACGTCGTCTTGTCGATGGCCGCGAGCGCGTCGCCGCGAATCTTGTCCACGTTGATGAAAAACTGCTCCACCGCGCGGAAGACAATCGGCGTCTTCGAGCGCCAGCAATGCGGGTAATCGTGGACGTATTTCTGCTCGGCGAGCAGCGAGCCATTCGCGCGTAAGAAAGTGACGATCTCGGCGTTGGCATCGAACACATATTTGCCGACCCACTGCGGTATTCCGCAGTCCTCGGTGAGCTTGCCGTAGTCATCGACGGGCGAGAGCACGGAAAGTCCGTTTGCCTGTCCGGCAATGTAGTCGTCCTTGCCGTGACCGGGCGCGATGTGGACCTGGCCGGTGCCGGTTTCCGTGGTAACGAAATCAGCAGGGATGACCTTCGAAGTGCGCGGGAGAAACGGATGCTGCGCTTCGAGTGCGACGAGTTGTTCGCCCGTGAATTCGCCGGTTTGCTTCATCAAGATTAATCCAGTGTCAGCGATGAAAGCATTCAGCAAAGGCTTAGCGATGATGAGGTTTTCCGCCTCGTCATCTTTGCCGACCATCACGACGACATATTCGACTTTGGGATGAACTGCGATGCCGACGTTTGCAGGCAGCGTCCACGGCGTCGTCGTCCAGATGACGAATGACGCGACAGCGAGATCCCCTGCCCCATTCACAACTGCAAACTTCACATAAATCGCCGGGTCCGTCCGCTGCGCGTATTCAACCTCGGCCTCGGCCAGCGCCGTCTGTGCGCCGGTGCTCCAATAGACCGGCTTTTTCGACTGATACACGAGCCCCTTTTCCACAAACCCGCCGAACGCACGGATGATGTCCGCCTCGTATGAAGGCGCGAGCGTGAGATACGGGTCGGCCCACGAACCGAAGACGCCGAGCCTCTTAAACTGCCCGCGCTGGATGTCGATATACTTGCGCGCAAACGCCTCAGCGCGGCGGCGGATTTCCGGGGGCTCAAGACCGCGCTGTTCCTTCACCACCTTGAACTCAATCGGCAGTCCGTGGCAGTCCCATCCTGGCACGAACGGCGCGCGGAAGCCGAGCATCGACCGGCTTTTCACGATGAGATCTTTGAGGATTTTGTTCAGCGCCGTGCCCATGTGGACGTCGCCGTTTGCGAACGGCGGACCATCGTGCAGGACGAAAAGCGGTGCGCCGATACGGCTGTCGAGAATCTGCTGATAAAGCCCCGCGGCCTCCCATTTTGCCAGCCGCTCGGGCTCGCGCTTCACGAGATCGGCCTTCATGGGGAAGTCCGTCTTTGGCAACAGCAGTGTATCTTTGTAATTCGCGCTCATTAGTAAAAGGGCGCGGAACCTAGCGGCGAACGCGGCTGAGGCAAAGTCAAAGTACCGCCGAAGGTGAAAGACCCGATAATCCCCCCATCAACGCGAAGTTTCGCTGGACGGCTCAACGCAAACAGCGGAGGAATTCGCCCAAGCTCCTGGAAATGCGAAAACTCATCTACATCGCTCTTATTGTCACCGCCTCGATCATTGCCTTGAAAGCGTACGAAACAAAAAACGCACGGCTCAACGCAGCCCGCAGCCGATCCGAGCCTGCAATCCGCGCCTTGTTCGCGAAAGCAGGTGTTTCCTACCCTGCCGGCGAAGTTTTCATCCGGGCTTTCAAACGCGAAGGCGAACTGGAGCTTTGGGCGCGCGGGAAGGGCAAATTCGTGAAGGTCGCGACATTCCCCATCCTCGCCGCCAGCGGGCAGCCGGGGCCCAAGCGCAAAGAGGGCGATGCCCAGGTGCCGGAGGGGCTTTACCGAATCGACCGGTTCAACCCCCAAAGCCTCTATCACCTTTCGCTCGGCATCAACTACCCGAACGCCTCGGACCGCATCCTTAGTGACCGCGAGCAGCCCGGAAGCGACATCTTCATTCACGGCAAGAATGTGACAATCGGGTGCCTGCCGATGGGCGACGAAGGAATCGAGCAAATCTACCTCGCCGCCACCGATGCGAAAAAGAAGCCGGTGAAAGTTCATGTTTTCCCGGCCCGAATGAGCGGCGATACATGGACTGCTTTCCGATCTGAAAAGCCCGCGCTCGCTGCGTTTTGGGCGCAACTTCAGCCCGCCTACGACTATTTTGAGCAGCATCAAATGGTCCCGGATTTTACAGTCCAGCCGGACGGCTCGTATCGCATCAACGCATTTCCGCGTTGAATCATCCGCTGAGTCGTGGAAGCTGCACGCATGGCACGCCTCAACGTTCTAAAAACCTACAAACTCTCCATCGGCGGCAAATTCCCCCGCGGCGAAAGCGGACGCGTCGTCCCCGCGCTCGCGCCCGATGGCAGGAGCCTCGGCAACTACTGCCTCGCCTCCCGCAAAGACTTTCGCGACGCCGTCGTCGCTGCCCGCAAAGCACAGCCCGGATGGGCAAAAGCGAGCGCCTACCTGCGCGGCCAGATCCTCTACCGCGCCGCTGAAATGCTGCAAACCCGCCACGCCGAACTCGCGGCAGAGCTCTCACGCGCAGGGACCAAGAACGCTGCGGCGGAAGTGGACGCGTCCATCGACCGCCTCGTTCATTACGCCGGATGGACCGACAAGTATTCGCAGGTCTTCGGTTCGGTGAACCCGGTTTCGACGCCGCATTTCAATTTCACCTTTCCCGAGCCCACGGGAGTTGTCGTCGCAGTATGCCCCGACTCCCCCGCCCTGCTCGGGCTCGTGTCGATCATCGCGCCGATTATTCTCAGCGGGAATTCCTGCATCGTCCTCGCCAGCGGTGCATCGCCACTCCCGGCCATCGCGTTTGCCGAAGTCCTCGCCACGAGCGACCTTCCCGGCGGAGTAGTCAACACGCTCACCGGCTCACGCGCCGAACTCGCTCCGCATTTTGCCAGCCACATGGACGTGAATGCGATCATCGACGGCTCCGGCGACGCGGCAACCGGCGAAGTCCTTCGTGCCGGAAGTGCGCTCAACATGAAACGCTACGCCAGCCGTTCGCTCAGCGCCGCGGAATGGACCGGCGAGAAGGCCGAGTCGCCGTATTGGATTCTCGATACCGTGGAGATGAAGACTGCGTGGCACCCAGTGGGTGTGTAAGAAGAACGGATGCCCCGTTCGTACCACGGCGCTCATCAGCAGTTTGCTCACCGCGTCGTTCCCGCGAAGTCCGTTCTGGACGGAATACTCATTCTCAGGCATCTTACCGTGTTTTTCCCGTAGGCCCGTCTAATAATCCAAAATCCGGTCCGTCTTCAGTCTATCTCGTCTATGCACTTTATCCGTCCGCTATTCACTGCTTCACTGTTGAGCGCTTCCGCTCTTGCGCAAAACGGCTTCATTCCGCCGCCGCCTGTTGTTGATCCCGGAACCGCGCCCGCACCTGAGGCCGCTCCTCTCGCAGCCAGCACTGGATTTGCACTACCCAACACTCTGAGCCCCGAGGAAAAGGCGCAAGGCTGGCGTCTGTTTTTCGACGGCTCGCGGCTCATCAGTATGAGAGGCGTCCAGAAATCAGACCCAATGTCAGCAGGCTGGAAGGTGGAGGCCGGCGAACTGAAACTCCCGAAAGCGATCAAGGACATGGACCAGATCACGGGCGGGGACTTGATGACGAGCGACCTTTACTATGACTTCGATTTTCGGTTCGAGTGGAAATCGACGGCATCGGCGGAAAGCGGTGTGCGCTACATGCTCTCCGAACAGATCGGCAAATCGCCGGAAGGTCTGGAGTACCAGATCATCGACGATGTGCATAATTCCAAGGGACTGAAGGGCGGCCCGGTCATGCGCTCCAGTGCGCTGGAAGCAGTCGTCGCTCCGGGTGCAAACGCGAGGCTGCGGTCGGCGGACCCGCTCGAGCGACGCGGAGATCCGTGGAATGAAGGCCGCATCGTCGTCCAGGGTGCTCACGTCGAGCATTGGCTCAACGGAGAGAAGGTCCTCGAATTCGACCTCGGCCCTGCGCTTCGCAATACCGCCGCAGCAAATGGACTGCGGGTCGGTCCGGGTTGGGGTCTTAAAAAGACAACCCGCATCGCGCTGCTCGATCAAGGCACCGAAGTCTCCTTTCGGAATCTAAAAATTAAAGTCCTCAGCCCGACCGTCCCAACCGCAGTGCGCCCGGTCGCGCAGGGAACACGTCCGCCAGCACCAGCCGTGGCACCGGTTATTCCGGTGAATCCATATCTTCTGCCGAAGAAAAAGTTGCCGCCGAAGTAATTACTTCGCGCCAATTTTCCCGAGCACGAGGTCCGCGATTCTGTCGGCCTGCTTATTGATTTGGTCGCCGTCCCGACCTTCGATGAGAAGGCGGATTTTCGGCTCCGTGCCGCTGTAGCGCAGCAGCACCCGACCTGCGTCGCCAAGCTCGGCCTCGGTCTCCCGAATGAGCTTCACCACGTCGGGCATCGTCTCGATTGCCGGTTTTTCGCGCACAATCATATTGCGCTGCGCCTGCGGATATTTCTTCAGACAGCGCTTCAGTTCGCTGAGCGGGCGGCCTGTTTCCGCCATGATGCGCAGGATTTGCAGCGCACTCACGATGCCGTCGCCGGTCGTGGAGTAGTCGCGAAAAATCATGTGCCCGCTCTGCTCGCCGCCAATGTTCAGGTCTTGTGCGAGCATGGCTTCGAGAACGTATCGGTCGCCGACTTTCGTTCGAAGGACGCGGCCGTGATTGTCGCGCAGCGTTTCATCGAGACCAAAATTGCTCATCACCGTGGCGACGAGCGTGTTCTTCGCGAGTTCGCCGCGGCGAATGGCATCAAGAGCGGCAATTGCCAGGATTTCATCGCCGTCCACCACATCGCCGTTTTCATCGCACAAAATGACACGGTCCGCGTCGCCATCGTGGCTGACTCCGACGCTCGCGCCGCACGATTTCACCATTCGGCAAATCGCGTCGGGATACGTGCTGCCACACTCGGCATTGATGTTCCGCCCGTTCGGATGATTCCCGGTG
>JAYUSJ010000364.1:0-10730 GCA_043755735.1 Verrucomicrobiaceae bacterium
GACACACCAAAACCAACCATGAAACTGTAACCAAAGTCCACGGCAGGTGTTACCCATGTCCTGAACCACATGTGTTACCCATGTCCTGACCCACGCCTTGCGACTAATCACTTCTCACCAGTCACAAATCACAGCCGATAAATGCGCTGGCTTGCCATCACACGAAGACTGACAGAGCACTAGAGCGTGCTCGTCAGCTCTATCGCGAGTTTCTTCGCTGCGATGCTGATGGCTTCGCGGTAGAGTCCGGGTTCCGTCACGAATACACTCAGTTCGTGAATCTCCCCCGAGGTCGCGCTTCCGCTCCGGTGCAGGAGGTTTTTCCCATTCGCACCTGCTACGTGGACGTCCGCCTCGACGATCGGCGCATAGAGTCCGCCCCCCACATGAGTGACCCCATGTCGGATCGAATCAAAAACCACGGTGGCATCCGTTCGCCCCTCGGAACCGCGACGAAAGCGCTGAAACTGCTCGATCGAATCCGACGTGTTGTCGCGTACTTCCCGCTCAACGAACGAAGACTCCCGCGCCGCGAACGCCGTGAATTCGCCCGCTTTTTGCGGAGCAAGGATAGTAGTTGCCCTGGTCGTTCCAGAGGAGACGCTGAGCGTCTGCACGTTCGTGGAAAGTCCTGAGCTGGAGCAGGCGACACAAGCAAGAGCTGCGGCCATGGAGAGCAAAATTCTGAGTTTCATCGCTGCGAGGTATTACGGAAAGTCGCACGTGGCGAGACGGAAAACGCTCGCAGCCGCGATTCCTGCGACTACTTTCTCTGCATGAGCGACGACAATTACATTTCCCTCACCCGCGACGTGGAAGCCGTGCAAATCCCGGCTGGCACGCAATCCACGCTGCCCGCAGGCACACAGGTACATCTCACACAGGACCTCGGCGGGACATTCACTGTGCTCGCGCCGAGCCACGGCGGGCTGTTTCGTATTCAAGGAAAAGACGCCGACGCCCTCGGTCGCACCGCCATCGAGCAGGAAGTCTCCACGGAGCCTTTTGAAATCGACCATGTTTGGGGCAAGCTCCGCGAATGCTACGACCCGGAAATCCCGGTGAATATCGTGGATCTCGGTCTCATCTACGATGTCGCCGTCGATGAAGACGACTCGGGAAATGGCAAGCGCATCAACGTGAAAATGACGCTCACCGCGCCAGGCTGCGGAATGGGCCCGACCATCGCCGCCGATGCAGAACAGCGCATCCTCACGCTCCCCGGCATCGCCTCCGCACGCGTGGAAGTCGTATGGGAGCCGCAATGGAATCACACAATGATCTCCACCGCCGGCAGGCTGCAACTCGGCATGGAATGAGACTGGATCAGTGGCTCTGGGCGGTGCGTGTCTTCAAGACTCGCTCGATATCTTCCGGCGCTATCAAGGGCGGCCATGTCGAGGTCAACGGCCAGCCCTGCAAGCCCGCGAGAGAAATGAAAGCGGGCGACATCATCGTCGCACGAGTCGCTGAAATCACCCGCACGCTCCGCTTTATCGCCGAGCCACCGTCGCGAGTTGGGGCGAAACTCGTCGCTGAGTTCGCCGAGGATCTCACGCCCCCGGAAGAATACCAAAAGCGGCGCGAGCCCAATTTCATCCCCATCATGCTTCGCGACCGCGGGACCGGACGCCCAACGAAGAAACAACGGCGCGAACTCGACGAGCACGAAGGCCTTTAGTGTTGTGACAGCAGTCATCACGCGTTGAGCCGCAGTGTTTACTGGCTGTGATTGGCAATCTACCGCAAGCGCGGGCGGAGTCTTCCCGCTTGCCACAAATCCGAAGCCATCATCAGGCGGCTGGCCGGGCTCTCATTCGGGCTTCATCAGAGAACATCAGCTTCGGGAACCGACCCGATGTTTCAGGGCAAAAAAGTGCGGCCCCCCGGTGACGAAAGTCACCAGAAGGCCGCTGTTCCCCCCAGAACACCGATAGAATGCGGGATGTTCAGATGAACTGCAAGAACTTTTTACATATTTATGCAAAAAAGCCCGTTCTTCTCTGTAAAATAACCCCGGAATCTGGATCGGACCGGCGCCCCAGCACGAAAGAAAATCCCGTTTTTCAGCCCTACGGTGTCTCTTTGATGCGGTAAAACGCCTTAACCGACGGCGGCGCAGGGTCGGTCATCGGGATGGTGCCATCGGGCGCAGGGAGCACCGTTTTGAGCACGGTCCACGCGACGAGGTCGGTGCTGCGTTGCACTTCGTAAGCCTGGCCGGCGACGCCGATGAAGAGCCCGGCGATGCTTCCGTTTTGCTGGAAGTTCACACTCGCGGAAACCGGCGGTTGTCCGTTGGCGGAGACGAAGACGTTCACCACTCCGGTGCCGCTGAGTCCCAGCGAATCAGTGAGCGTGATGGTGAATGTGTCGTTGCCGAGGAAGTTCGCCGGCGGGACGTAGTGGACGTTGCCCGCGCCGAGCGAAACGGTGCCGCCGCTGGTGGATGTGGCGCTCACGGCGTTGAGCGAAATCGCGTCGCCTTGTGCGTCGCTGGCGCGGCTGAGGATGGCGCTTGCGGCGGTGTCGGCGGCGACGTTGCGCTGCGCGAAAACGGTGTATCCCAAAAAGGTCGGCGCGGTGTTCAGCGAGAGCGTGGCGGCGAGGCTTGTCGTGGTGACGAGCGTGGGGCCGGTGATGACGACATCGTAGCTGGCGGCGTCGCTGAGTGTGATGCCGGTGAGGTCGAGCCACGGTTGCGTGGCACCCCCGATTGGCGCGCCGTTTTTCCGCCACTGGTAGCTGCTCGCGCCGCTGGCTTGCACGGCAAACGTGGTCGCTGCGCCGGGATTGACGATGCGCGAAGTCGGGTGCGCGATGACGAGCGGCGCCGTGCCAGTGGGCGTTCCGCCGGGTCGGGCGAGGACGTAGAGATTGCGCACGGTGAAGGTCGGAGAGTTGTTGGAGAATGTCCAATCAAGCTGCGCGCCGCTGCCGGTTGCGGATGGCGTGGGATGATTGCCGATGCCGGTTTCACTCGTCTGGCCGACGTTGCTTCCCCAGTTGTTGTAGGCCATGAGCACCTGGCTCGCGCCGTGATTGTGAATCTGCATGGAGCCGTAAGCGCCAGCAGCCATTGTGTCGCCGAAATCGTAAATCGTGGCGCTTCCATTCGGAATCGCGATGCCGTTTGCGGCGTTGTAGTTGCCGCCCCAAAACTCGATATTGCCCGTCGCGATTCCATTACCGGTGGTGATGGTGCCGACGTTCGACGCGACGTTCATATTGGCGACGATTTGCTGAAACGCTGTGGCGCTGACTCCGAGCGTGGGAACGCCGATTTTCGAGATCGCATTGGTGTGTCGGTCAAACGACGCATAGACCCAGTTGCCATCCAGCTCCATCAAGTATGCGACGCGGTCAAACGTCCGCTCGCCATACTTCGCTTCATCGACGGAGTACGGAATCGTGTTCAGATTCCATGCGGGCGATGCGGTGGGAATCGCGAGGCGATAAATGAGGTCGTAGCCCGCAGCATCGGCGACTCCTGCGACGATGCCGGGTGGGCTGTATGCGGTGAAATTAGACGCCGCGCCGGCGAGGATGAGATTACCGGCGGGACTGCGGTCGCGCACTCCGCTGACGTTGACGGTATAGACGGTCGATGCCGTCTGCGCGGAAGTCGTGAGTGCGACATCTTTATTGCCTGCGAGCAGCGTCGCTCCGGTGACGGTCAGCCCGGCGATGCTGAAGTTTGCAGGGTTTGCGGCGGAATCGGCGACGGCTTCATCAAAAGTGACGACGAGCCGGTTGAGCGTTGTCGAGCCGACAGCACGAGTGATGACCGGGCCTGTAATGTCGCTGCTACCGGGCAACACATAGACGTGGAGGACGCGCTTGAGATTCCACGACGCACCGGTCTCGGTTGTCGAGAGGGTGTAATCCGGGTTCTGTCCTACGGTTGGGTTGTTGCCGATTCCCATCGTCAGCGCGTTTGTGGTGTTTCCAGCCGTGCCCCAATTGTTTAGCGCAAAAAGCGTTTGCGATGCGCCGTAGTTGTGGACTTGCATCGTGCCGTGCGAGCCGGCCGTGCGGGTGTCGTTGAAATCGAACGTCGCCGCGCCGACGTTGCCGGGGAGGATTCCAGCAGGGACGGCGCCGGTGTAGTTCGTCGGCCAAAACTCGATATTCCCGGTCGTGATTCCCGTGCCATTCACCACACCCGCGACATTCGAGACGACATTCATATTCGCCACGATTTGCTGAAACACCGCGCCACTCGCTGGTGTGGGAATGCCGATGCGCGCAGGATTCGTGGTGAACGCGTCCATCGAAGTCCACACGAAGCGCGGAGCCGCGTCGCCCGTTTTTTGCAGTTCCATATAATATGCGACGCGCGAGAACGCGCTCACTTCGGCACCGTTGTTCACGCTGTAATTTGTGAAGCCCGCACCGCTCACGAGATTGCCTCCGGTCGGGAGATTGATGGAATACGCGAGTTGGTAATTCGCGGCCTCGGGAACGTTCGTAACCACCGCAGAGTCCGTCGTCACGCCGGGCAGCACCATGACGTGCAACACGCGGCGGGAGAAGCTCGGCGCATTCGATGCGAAGGTCCAGTCCACGCCATTGCTCACCGGCGCGGGATTGTTACCGATGCCGACATCGAGCACGCTGCCATCCTGGCCGAAGCGATTGAACGCAAACACCGTTTGCGCCGCGCTCCCATTGTGGACCTGCATACAGCCGTAGCCAGTCGTCGCGGTGGTCGTGCGCGTGTCGCCGAAATCATAGGTCGTCGCGCTAGCACCGGGCACCGCTGCGCCGTTTGCAACGGTGTAACTGTTTGGCCAAAACTCAATGTTTCCGCCAGTCGCCGTCGTGCCGTTCACGACGCCTGCGACGTTCGATTGCACCGTGAGATTCGTCACATTGCGCTGGTAAATTGCACCGGTCGCCAACGTGGGAACGCCGGTCTTTGCACGCGACGCGGTGAACGCATCCATCGAAGTCCACACGTATTGCACCGGGTTGCTGCCAGTCTGAAGCTCCAGATAATACGCAATGCGGGTAAACGTGCCGGGTGTCGCGGAGTCATCCACTCGATACGCCGCAGAGCCGAGCGCGTTCAGATTGCCCGTCGTGGGCAGGTCGATCGAATAGACGAGTTCGTAGCCATTCGATGCCGCTCCGACATTCGCCACGACTTCCGCCGGCAGCGCTGCGGGTGCGATATTGATCGAGCCCGCCGTCATCCGATTCGCATTTGGCGAAGTGTCACGGACCTGGCTCGCAGTCAGCGTTAGCGTGGTCGCTGGTGGCTGAAGCGTGGTCGAAAGAATCACATCGCGCTGATTTGCCGAGAGCGTCGCGCCGAGCACGATGACGCCGTTACTGAGCGAGAAATTCGCCGAGTTCACCGACGCCGCTGCAATGGGTTCAGAGAAAGTGATCGTCACTTTTGAACGCCCAAACGATCCCGTCGCACTGGCCATCGTCGGCGGAGTCACATCGCCGGAAGTCTGCACCAGCACTTGGATCGACTTCACCGTGTAGGTCCCTGCGTTGTTTGCAAACGTCCAGTCCGGGTTCGTGCCGCCACTGCCGATGCCGAGGTCCGCATTCGTCGCCGTCGCCGTGCCGCCCCAATTGTTAAACGCAAACAACGTCTGCGCCGCGCCCGTGTTGTGGAGCTGCATCGAGCCGTAAGAACCCGGCGCGGCCGTATCACCGAAATCGTAAGTCGCCTCACTTGCGCCTACAACGCCGGCGCCGTTCGCTTGATTATAATTCGTCGGCCAAAACTCCAGATTTCCAGTTAGCCCCGAGCCTGTCGCGATGCCCGGAACGTTCGACGCCACGTTCAAATTTGCCACGCTCTGCTGGAACACTGCGCCCGTAGCCAACGTCGGCACACCAAGCTTGTTGGCGTCCGCAGTGAACGCATTCATCGACGCCCACAAATATTGCAAATCGCCCGAAGCAGTCTGTAACTCCACGTAATAAGCGACGCGCGAAAATGGCCCGATAAACGCCCGATTATCTACGCTATAAACCGGCTGAGCCGACGCGTAGTTTGCAATCGCCGGAACGTCCAGCGATTGCACCAGCGTGTAGCCCGCCGACTCCACGACGTTATTCAAATACCCGCGCTGCGTCGCACCGAAGAACTGCACCGTCGTATTTGCAGGCAGCGCATTTGCGCCCGCCGTGCGGTCCACCACGCCGTTCACCGTCACTGTGTAATTGACGCCCCGCGTCTGCGGCGAAGTCGTGAGCGTGATCACGCGCTTCGTCGCATCGAGGACCGCCGCCGTAACCGTCAAACCGGGGATGGAAAAATTCGCCGCATTCGCAGCCGAATCCGCGATCGGCTTGCTGAACGTGATCGTCGCATGAGTGAGATCCGCATTTCCCGCAGCGCGATAAATCCCCGGCGGCAGCGAATCACCCGAAGTGCCTATGATTGCTTGAATCGCGGGCAGCCAGGCATCCGCCATCTTATCGTAGCCGGTTTGGTTCGGGTGCAAGTTGTCCGGCATGTCCGACAGCGGAACCGCTGCCCGCATATTGAGAAAATAAACGCGCCGTCCCGCAGTCGCGTGCGCATTTACTCGATCTTGGACAAATGGATTGAACAGCGTCTGAATGTTCGTATTCGCTGGTTCGCCGCGCTCCATCAAGTTCGTCACGATTATGTGCGCATAAGGCCGCAGCGTCGCGATTTTCAAAATGAGCGCATCGAGCCTATCGATGGCCGTCGCTGTGTTGAAGCTCTGCCCGAAATCATTCGTGCCGATGTGCATGAGCACCACATCCGGGTCGTCGATGCTGCCGAGCCACGCGACCATATTCGTATCGAGCTGGTCGATGCGCCACCCGCCGATGCCCTGGTGATTTTGGTCCGGAAGTCCCGAACTATTCCCCGTCTGAGTGCCGACGTAATCGACCACGTATCCCGCAGTCGTGAGCGTAGAATAAAGCTTGTTGCGATAGCCGCCGAGATTCGCCGTCCCGCCGGAGCCAAACGTAATCGAATCGCCCAGCGGCATAATGCGAATCGGCGGAGTCTGCGCTCGCACCGAGAAAGCAAGGAGCAGTGCGAAAGCGAGGCGGAAAAAGGCAGGATAAAAGTTCATGGTGGATTCGGAAGATTTGGTTGTGTCGGGAATCCGGGCTGATGCAACACATGGTTGTAGAAATTTTCCGCTTGAAATGGCAAATGGCACGCCGCCTCGATCGTGTGTTGCTTCCGATTTTGGAGCGAGGATGCTCAGGGGACCGCATTTTTCGGGGAAATTCGCGATTTTCCCACGCGATGCTCGACTACGCTGCGCGGTTTGCGGTATCGAATTCTCCCGCTCGCGCAGACCGGGCTTCGGTGGCACGGCGGTGGATTCTCACAGTTCGCGCTACAGCCGGATCGTTCACTTTTTTCAGACCTACATTCATGAAATATATTTTTGTCACAGGCGGTGTTGTCAGTTCCTTGGGTAAGGGGCTTGCAGCGGCGTCGCTCGGCACTTTGCTGGAGCATCGCGGGCTAAAAGTTACGATGCAGAAGCTCGATCCATATCTCAATGTGGACCCCGGCACGATGAATCCGTTCGAGCACGGCGAGGTGTATGTGCTCGACGACGGTGCAGAGTGCGACCTCGACCTCGGGCACTACGAGCGTTTCACCAAGGGCGTGCTCACCCAGGCGAACAGCTCTTCGAGCGGGCAGGTGTATGAGTCCGTCATCAAGAACGAGCGCAAGGGCAAGTATCTCGGGAAGACAGTGCAGGTGATCCCTCACGTGACGAATGAGATCAAGCGCCGTATCCTCGCGCTCGGCGTCGAGCAGCCGTGCGACGTGCTCATTACCGAAATCGGCGGGACGGTGGGCGATATCGAAGGGCTGCCGTTTCTCGAGGCGATCCGGCAATTCATCCAGGATGTGGGGCGTGATAATGTGCTCATCATCCATGTCACGCTGGTTCCGTTCATCAAATCTGCGGGCGAATTAAAGACCAAACCCAGCCAGCAAAGCATCGCCAAGCTGCGCGAAATTGGACTTCACCCGGACGTCCTCCTTTGCCGCACCGAGCATGCGTTGCCGCCCGACGTGCGGGAGAAGCTTTCCACGTTTTGCAACGTCTCCATGGATGCCGTAATCGAGGGCCGCGACATCGAGGATACGATCTACCGGGCACCGCTGCTTCTCCAGCAGGAGAAACTCGACGAGGTCGTGTGCAAGCGGCTCGGGATCTCTGCGCCAGTCGCGGACATGACGGACTGGGAGCAATTCGTGACGCGAGTAGTGAACCCGAAAAAACGGGTCCGCATTGCCATCGTCGGCAAATATCTGGACCACAAAGACGCCTACAAGAGCATCTTCGAATCCCTCCGCCATGCAGGCGCTGCGCTGGACTGCGAAATCCAAATCGATGAGGTGGATGCGGAAGTTCTGGAAAAAGAAAATCCCGCGATCCACCTCGATGGCGTCGCAGGCGTGCTTGTCCCCGGCGGCTTTGGCGAGCGCGGGACCGAAGGGAAAATCCGCGCAGCGCAATACGCGCGCGAACACAAAGTGCCGTATCTCGGGCTTTGTCTCGGGATGCAAATCGCGACCATCGAATTCGCACGCAACGTTGTCGGTCTCGTCGGTGCAAACAGCACGGAGTTCGACAAAAAATCGCCGCATCCCGTCATCCACCTTCTACCCGGCCAGCGCGAGCTCAAGGGAAAAGGCGCCAACATGCGCCTCGGCACGTGGCCCACAGTGATCAAGGAAGGCACACGCGCAATGGCCGCCTATCAGGCCCCGGAAATCCGCGAGAGGCATCGCCACCGCTACGAATTCAATCAGGAATACCGCGCGCAGATGGAAGCGGCCGGCTTCATCATCGCAGGCACATCGCCCGAAGGTGAGCTCGTTGAGTTGATCGAGCTCCGGGATCACCCGTGGTACCTCGCCTGCCAGTATCATCCGGAGTTCCAGAGCAAGCCGAACCAGCCGCACGCTTTGTTCAAAGGATTCATCGGCGCGGCGCTCGGGCATCAGCGGTGAACGTCGAGATCCTCCGCTTCGAAAACGGCCTGCCGACCGGCACCCGGCCCGATGAAGTCACGGAGGAATCGCCGCTGGAAATTCGCGTGGAAGGCCAGCCGCTCGCGGTGGCCATGCGCACGCCCGGCCATGACCGGGAACTTGCCGCAGGATGGCTGCTCAGCGAAGGAATCATCACCAGTGCCGACGACATCACCGAGATGGTCGCCCAGCCGGGAGAGAAATCAGCAATGGTCGATGCCATGTTGCGCAACCCTTCCGCGTTTGATGCCCACAAACACCGCCGGGCCGTTCTTTCCAACTCCAGTTGCGGCCTTTGCGGCGTCGCCACCGTGGCTCAAGTGCTGAAAGATTTTCCGGCCGTCCGCTCCGGCAATAAAATCGCCGCGTCGGTGCTCCACACGCTTCCATCGCAGCTCTCGCAGAACCAGCCCGTCTTCCGCCGCACTGGCGGACTGCACGCGTGCGCACTCTTTTCCACTGCTGGCAACTTGGTTGCCCTCCGAGAAGACGTGGGCCGCCACAATGCGCTCGATAAGCTCCTCGGCTGGGCGCTCCTGGAACGAGTGCCTATCGCTGGGCATGTCCTGATGCTTAGCGGGCGCGTCTCGTTCGAAATGGCTCAAAAAGCCCTCGCCGCCGGCATCGCCATCATCGCCGCAATCGGCGCGCCGAGCTCCCTCGCTGTCGATCTCGCCCGCGAATCCGGCCAGACGCTCGTAGCATTTTTGAAGGAGCAATCGTTCAATTGCTACAGTGGACCGGAGCGCATCATCACCGCATAAGCACAGGGATTTTCCTTCAACTCGCATCGCCGATTCGCCACAGTCCGGAGCGTGCCATCTGTAACCTCGCCGCTCCTTCTCGACCGCGTGCCTTTTTGGGGAATCCTCCTTGGCACCTTCAGCCTTGTCGTGGTCTTCGCATGTGTCTACGCGGGACTGCATCATTACTCGCCCGCGCATGGGATTGCGTCGCCTCCCGACGACCCGCCGATTCGGTGGTACGACTATCTTTACTTCTCGCTGGTGACTCAGGCGACCGTGGGGTACGGGGACTTGCGGCCGCTTGGTTGGTCGCGGCTCGTTGCCTCGATTCATGCGCTCTGCGGCATTGCGATAACTGGTTTCCTCGTAGCGAAAATCACGACCTCTGCGATTTCACGGTTCCGCGTTTTGCAGCGGGAGGCGTGCGACTACTGGGTCGATGTCGTCCGCCACCGCGACGGGCGAATCGAAGTCGGCCTTCTCGTCATTCAATGGAGGGACGACGCGCTTCATATTTCCGGGCGCAACTTTAATCCACGCGGGATCCTTGTGGACTCCTTCAGTGCCGTTTTGATGCAAGATGACTGGCCTCATTTCCTCACATTTCGCTACACGAGCGACGAGGCTGCGGCGGACTATGTCGAAGGATACATCACCCTGTTTTTCCACGCCAGCCACTCAGGCCCGCCGGGGGCGTTTTCCGCGACTGTGCGCGATCAGGTAAAGCCGAACACGAAGCCCGTCATTCGCGGCTGGCGCGTGTTGCCCGAAGAAATCGTGCATGCCCACCGCCTTAACGAACATCCCAACGATGCGCCGGCGGTGGACTATTTTATAAAAAAATACCTGCCGCGCCTGCCGGACGATTCAAAACCCGGAGAGGAGAATCCCTCGTAATCAAATCGCGCGCTACGGCTGCCGCACGATTTTTTGAACGTCCGACTTCGTCCCGTCTTTGTACGTGACCC
>JAYUSJ010000365.1:0-3475 GCA_043755735.1 Verrucomicrobiaceae bacterium
ACCGCGTTCTCAGGAAACATGGGTCTTTTCCGATGCGGGGGCAAAAACGTAGCTCGACATTCCAATGTCGAGTGCGGCTACGGAAAGCAGGACATTCTCTCTGATGGAAACGTCCAAACTCGACTTTGGAAAGTCGAGCTACGCCGCGTCTCCGACTGTTTCCGCCCGCGTCTTTTCAGAAGAGTATGCGAATCACTTCGAGCAACACCCGGACAGACGGGATGGAGCGGAGCGGTAAGGGCTCCTTTAGGTATGAAAGTTAAAATGACATCAAAACCGCACCCTAGAATGAAGAAAACAGCACCCACCTACGCAAGAGGCGATAAAAAAGAAAAAGGACACGTAACGAAGCCGGAAAATTTTCCATTTTTTCGCCTGACCACGTTTCCGCACGTTTCCCGCTATATGAAACCCGCCGTTTGTCTCCTTGCCCTCCTACTCGGCTACCTTTCTGCATTTGGGGAAGACGAGGTTTTGAAAAGCGAAGGTCTGGAGATAGCCGAAACCGCAAGATTGCGCGTTCTGATTGAGAAGCTTAGCCCCGACGCTGAGAAGATTGGCCTTACGAGCGACCGCATCGAGGCCCGCGTAAATCAGATTCTCCGCAAGGCTGGTATTACACCCGCCGATTCAAGGGACTTGGCTGCTGGCGACTCCAAGCTATATGTCAACGTGAACATCGTAGGCCCGGCCTACTCCGTTCACATCTCATTCGACCGTCTGGTTTATTATCGCGTCGCTAATCGCAGTTTCAGCACTGTGGCGTCCGTTTGGAACACAGGTTCAACAGGAACTCACGGCGGCAAACGCGACTTTGTTCTCGATGCCATTGGTGGACATGTAGAGGTATTCTGCAATAAACTTCTTAAGGCTAATGGTAAATAGCCCGGAAACGCCTCTCAAATAACAGGAAAGGACGTGTTTCTCTGAGAGGGTGATTTGTGATTTGGAAAATGCGAAACGAGGTCAGGCGAAACGGGGTCAGGCGAAAAAAAGAAAAAGGACACGCAACTAAGCCGGAAAGGTTTCCATTTTTTCGCCTGCTCCCGTTTACCCCCGTTTCCTCAGAGCCTCAGGAACACGAGAAACGATTGTGGGAACTGGGGTCAGGCGATAAAAAAGAAATGAATCACGCTATCAACTCCTCCCAAACCTGCGAGTTGACGCCCCGGAGGACTTCGGGCATTTTCCGCGAATGAGCACGCTGATTGAAATCGAAGCCGAAGCCGCCGCAGACGAACACGATAATGAACCACACTCAAAGTAATCTTAAACATACGCAACACGCCATACCACAAATATGCAAATGACCGTCCAGCAATGGCTGAACAATTCATCGGTAGCGCCGCTTCTTCCGCCATACTTTCAGACCGGAGATATAGACATCGGACTCGTGACCTTTGTGGCGGAGCAGCATTTGTTTCGGATTCGGACGCTTCAGGGCGAATCCGCCTACGAGATCGAGTCGGACCGACTGCTTTCCGCCACGGCCTTCGTCGATTGGGTTTGGCAGCTTCACAGTAAGTCCTGGGTTACGCCTCAGCACATGAAGGACTTTCTAGATTGCCTTCTGTGCTGGATTCACCGCGAGCACAAGCAATTCCCTCAACCGTTTTACCAAGTTACTTGGGGCATGATCGGCGGTCTGGATCAGCCGTAACGTAATCATCGCCGCGACCACCTTATGAGTAAAATTTTACTACTGACTGTTGTGCCGCTTGGAATCGGTATATTACTGATGGCCGGGAGTAAGTCCGATGCTGGTATCATGTTCGCGTATTTCGGTGCTTTGGGAACAGTTCTCTGGCTCGGCATATGGTTGTTCGATTGTTTCTTGAAACTTGTAGACCCAAATACAAATATCCCGTCACCACCTCCACCTTCGGATGCTCCCTCATCACTTCGCGGAGAATCGCATCAACCTCCGGAGCAGCCCGCTAACCGCGACTTTTTTCACAGTAGTTACTTTGTAGGTTGGGTCGCGGTTGCGGTCGCCTACCTCGTTGGCACGATTAGTATGCATCTTAACAACACTTCCGCCTACGAAAATTGGGCGGCAGGGTATCGTGCATCCAGTCCCACGGTTTATATTTCTTTTACCGGTAAGCGGTATCACACGAGTGGCCACTCTGGGAACGGTTACCTTGCCCGCCAACTGTTCGATGCAGTTCGTTCTCGATACACGCCTTGCCAGACTTGTAACCCCCCGACAGTGTCCGTCGCCGATATACAAAAATGGCGCAAGGAGCCGTCATATTTCGGCTACGGAGTCTTCTTTTTCATCGCATCGGCGATCTATCTCGGAGCAACCTACAACGCCTTTTCTCGTGCTACGCCGGGAATGTGCTAAAAGCATTCAAATCCGCCCCTCAAAAGTCGATGGATGAAATGCGGCTAAATGCTAAATGACGTTTGCTTTGCCGCCCAAACCAGTGAGTTGCCGGGCCGTAGAACATCGGGCATTTTCCGCGCATGAGCACGTTGATGGAGATTGAACAAGCCGTGGAATCGCTACCGCGCGCAAGCTGAGGTCAGGCTGCTAAAAGCATTCAAATCGACACAATAGATCGGGGGGACTTTCAGGGCGACATTGGCGGCCTCGTCCCGATCTTTCCGCCCCATCGCACGTCATTCACCACTTGACGCGTCGTAAGCCCGGCACGTTATCAAAGTGAGCATCCTGAGACAAAAGCGGCATTTCGTGCTGACGGACCAGCGCCGCGATCCAGATGTCGTTCTCTGGAATGGGAGTTTTTGCTTTTCTCAGTTCCTCCCGCACTTCGCCGTAGAACCGCGCTGTCGTCGTATCCACATCCAGAACCACGACGGACGATTCCACAGTATCCAGCCATACCTCGCGCACAGCACGGTCGCGAGCTGCTTTAATCCCAAACCGATACTCGCCAAGGACAATCACGGGGAGGTAAATAGGGCGATCCTTTGGGAGCACTCGGAGCAGTCTGGTATTGGCCTCGCACCAATCCGAAATCGCATTCGTATCGAGAATCACCGCCAATTCTCCGGCTCCACGCGACCAAACTCATCCGCAATCCGCTGGGCCACCTTCCGGGACTCTGCCTTGCTCACCTTTGGAGGAGGTACGGGCCAAGCGCCGAGCGTTCCTCCAGTTTTCTCCTTGCCGTCCTGTCCAAACTGAAGATGCAAATGGCGCAACAAAACCCGCCGCATTCGCAGCGGCAAATCCGTGATAGCTTTTTCGATTTCAGCGACGGTGCCCATACCCTCAAACGTGCCTAAAGCTTCTTGCGGCGTCAATTCGCCATTTTCGAAAATACGAGCGCGAGAGCTTCGAGAAACGAAAAGCGGGGCAGTGTGCTAAAAGCATCCAAATCCGCCCCTCAGTCGAGATTTTGCGTCTGTATCCTTATCTTGTCGCCGAGGACATCCGCAAGGCGCTTTCTTACGCTGCATGGCGTGTCGAGGAGCTTGAGGTGCCTTTGGCGGTGGCATGAGG
>JAYUSJ010000366.1:0-10713 GCA_043755735.1 Verrucomicrobiaceae bacterium
AACGGCCCGTCGTAGTGGCAGACTTGCTGGGCGACGAAACGCGTGATGATGCGGAAGCTGCATAGATAAAGGCCGCGCGGCTTATCGAGCAGGAGGTCGGCGACGCGATTTGTAAGCCAGCTTCCGAGGTTGCGCCAGTTGTCGTGCTGCTTTTCCGCGTAGTAGGAATAGACGACTTCGTAGCCCCCGCTGCGGGCGTGGTGGAGCAGTTTGAGGACTTCCGACGGCGGGTTTTGAAGATCGTCGTCCATCGTCACGATGTAGTCGCCATTCGCATGGTGCAACCCGGCCATGACGGCGTTGTGCTCGCCGAAGTTGCGCGAGAGTTTTACCAGCTTGATGGAACGTCCGCTGGTGCGCATGAATTTCTCCGCAAGCTCGGCGGTGTTGTCCGGGCTGCCGTCGTTTACCAGCACAAGTTCGCAGCCTCCCTCGACTTGCAGACTCGAAAGCTCGGCGATGAGGCGTTCGATGCAATCCGCCGAGCGGTAAAGCGGGATGACGATGGAAAGAAGCGGACGGATCATGCGAGTTCGCGAACGGCGTTGATGGTGAAATCAACCGCATCTTTGGAAAGATGCGGATGTAACGGCAGACTCAATATCTCCCGGCAGGCCCGTTCAGTTTCCGAGAGGTCGCCGTGCGGCACGCGCCCGGCGTACGCGGGTTGGGCGTGGACGGGCTGTGGATAATGAATCGCAGCGGGGATGTTGCGCGCATTCAGCGCGGTGAGCAGTTCGTCCCGGCGCGGGACACGAATGACGTATTGGTGAAAAACGTGTGCGGCTCCGGCGCGAGTGACAGGCGCGGTGACAGGCGTGCCCGCCAACCCGGCGGTGTAATGCGCAGCGAGTTCGCGGCGGAGCTGATTGCTTGCGTGAAGGCTGGTGAGTTTCACGCGCAAGATGGCTGCCTGAAGTTCGTCAAGGCGGCTGTTCATGCCGATGGAATCGCTGATGTAACGTTGCTTCCATCCATACTGACGGAGCTCACGCAAACGCCCCGCGATGGTTTCGTTGCTGGTCAACACCGCGCCTCCGTCGCCAATGGCCGCGAGGTTTTTCGTGGGATAAAAGCTAAACGCGGCAGCGTCCGCCCAAGTGCCCGTGGTTCGCCCGTCGAGCGCGGCACCGTGGCATTGTGCGCAATCTTCAATGACGCGCAGCCCGTGCCGCCGTGCGACTTCCACGGATGCCATCGAAGCGGGGTGCCCATAGAGATGCACGAGAACGAGCGCCTTCACTCCCGGATTCGCGGTGAGAGCGGCGTCGAGTTTTTCCGCGTCGAGCGTAAACGTGTTCGGTTCGATGTCCACGAGCAGCGGCATCGCGCCGCTCAGTTCGATCGCCGCGACGGTGGCGACCGCTGTGTGAGACACGGTGGCAACGACATCGCCAGGGCCAACGCCGCACGCACGCAACGCGAGGTGGACGGCGTCGGTGCCATTTGCCACGCCGACGCAGTGGGCTGCGCCGATTGCTTCGGCAAACTCCTTTTCAAATGCCGCAACTTCCGGCCCGAGGATATGATGCCCGCTGTCGAGCACGCGGCGGATGGCGGCATCGATCCCGGCCTGATGCGCCAGGTAGTCGGCGTGTGGATGGAAAGTAAACTGCATGGCTATACGTAGTGTTGAATGTTCTCCCGATAGAAGGCGAGCGTGCGGGCCAGTCCGTCGCGGAGCGGTGTGCGCGGCTGCCAGCCGAGCGATTCGCGGATGAGTGCGAAGTCGGAATAGTAGTCGCCGATGTCTATGCGCTTTCGATTTTCCGGAAACTCACGCACCGCAAATTCACCGGCACCGTTCAGCTCTACGATCATCGCGGCGAGTTCGCGCAGGCTTATGATGCAGTCTCCGCCTAGATTGAATATCCGCCCGTTTGCTCGCTCATCCACAGCAGCAATCAGCATCGCTTCGACGCAATCATCTACGAATGTAAAATCGCGCAGTTGTTGCCCGCCCCAGACCTCGATGGGTTTGTTTTCTAGAATCTGCCGCAGCCACACACCGACGAAAGTCTGCCTTGCATCGCAAATTCTCATCCGGGGCCCGATGGTATTCGTGAGCCGGAGCACACATGCACGCAGGCCGTAAACGTTGTTGTAAAGCGTGTGGTAAAACTCGGCGGCGAGTTTGTGGATGCCGTTCACATCCACGGGGTCGAGAGGGTGCTTTTCATCCACAGGCAAATATTGCGGCCGCCCGTAAATCTGCCGTGTGCTCGCAAAGACGAGCTTCACGCCCGGATTATGGCGACGGCACGACTCGAGAATGGAAAGCTGTGCGCCGCAGTTGATGGCGAGATCCGTGTCGGGATTCTCCATTGAGTCGAGATGGCTGGTCTGGCCGGCGAGATTGAAAATGAAATCCTGGCCCTGGACGAGATGCGCCATGCCGTGCCGGTCGCGCACGTCCGCGATGTTTACCCTCACCTGTCCCTCGATGTCGGCGATATTGAAAAGATTGCCGCCGTATTGGGGAATGAGGCTATCGACGAGCACGACATCCGCGCCGAGCGGAACGAGCGCGCGCGCGAGGTTCGAGCCGATAAAGCCGAGGCCTCCGGTGATGAGGACACGTTTATTTTGGAAGAGTGCAGTTTGCATCGGATGGCTTGCGGAATTGGAAGACGGCGAAAATGGCGAGCGGCAGGATGAAGGCGGGGATCGATCGCCAGACCCAGAGCCAGTTGTATTCGCCGCCGCTGAGACTGAGCGAGAAATACAGCGTCAACGCGCCGAAAGACATTAGCACTGCGAGACGGCGGGGTAACGGCGACGGCGCGAGTACGGCGAGTGCGAGTGCCCAGTTTACGTACCACGGACGAATCTCCGTGATGATGAAATAGAGCGCCGCCAGCATCGCCGCCGCCGCCCACGTACGATAGCTCGTGAAGTCTCCAGCCTTCCACGCACAGAGCAGGCCGAACATTGCCATAAACGTCCACATTACCAGTCGCAGGACGAGGTTGGCCTTTCGCGGAATCTCGCGTTCGGGAATAATCTTCTCGAGGTCCCTCACCACCGCATCCTTGTGGGCGAACGCAGGCCTTTTGCTCTCCTCAGTCGCGGAATCCACAACGTAACCACGCAGCCGCGAGACGGGGTCAAATACGCGGAGCCACTCGGAATCGTGTGGTGCGAGGGTGAGCAGCGAAGAATCGGCGGGAAGTTGCCGTAACTCAGCGGCAGTCGCTTCGGGGGCGGCACGGAGAGAAGTGCCGCGGTTCGCCTTCACCCACCAACCCTGAAATGAACGCTCCTGTGCGACGTCTTCAGCGGGTTCGCCAAAGGCCCGGCGCAGGCCGTTGAACATCAGTTCATGGACGTGGTTTTCATAAAAATCCGCCGACACCGCCGAACTCGCCGTGACCGCGCCGGTGTCCTCAAAGCCAACCATCCGCTCCGCGCCGAGCGCGACCACCGCGAGGGCGACCGCACGCGCGGCGAAGGTGAAGCGCTCCCGCCACGTGGCAGCCTGCCTGAGGACCATGAGCAGGTAGAGCGGGATGAGCATCCCGGTGACAAATTTCAGCATTGCGGAGAGCGTGAGGGCAAGGACGGCGCACGCTTTCCACCCGCGCAAATGCAGCCAGAATGCGAGCGCGAGGAAGGCTAGCATGAAGCCGTCGTTGTGCCCGCTCAGACCGGTCTCGATCACCACGAGCGGATTCCAAAGGAAGCACGCCAATCCGAATGCAGCACTTCCCGGCGAGACACGCCGGAGCACGGCGAGAAGAATGCCGCTGGTGACCAGCATCGCACCGATCGATACCAGCCGGAAGACCAGCACAGTGAGCGCAACATTTTCGCCCGTCAGCCAAGTCAAACCCGCGCAGAGCCAAGTCCAAAGCGGCCCGTACCACGAAGGAATCCAGTGCCCGAACAACGGCATAAACGGATCGCCAGCGGGAATCGGCGTGGCTTCCAGATACGGATTCGCTCCGTATGCAGAAACCGCGCGCCCATAAACGACGTAGGCGTAAAGGTCGCTCGAAAGCATGACCGGCGAGAAAACGTAGAGGAGTTGAAACGCTGCGCCGGCAATGAAGACGAAGCGCTCCATCCGGGCGGAGGATTCGTTTTTCAAAGCGCGCAGCATCCCTGCGTAGAGCGCGAACAGGCCGCCGATAAGCGCGAGGAAAGCGACGAGCCGCATCATGTTTCCCGGTTGCTCGGCGACGCGATTCAGCCCGTCTTTCGTCACCACATCCAGCCACGGGAACAACTGCCCGGCAAAACTCGGCTCGGCATCGTTCAGGCCGGGAATGACCCACAGGAGTGCTTGATAGAGCACGATGCTACCGATGACAAAAAGGAGATGTCTGCGGGCTGGAGTATTCATCGGGCCATGTCAGTTTTCACGCTATGGAATCCGACAGTAATCAACGACCGCCATGCCTCGCGCTTTCCGCAAAGACGACGTTTATCGCGCTTGCGATCGCAGCCGTGGTGCTGGCGCTGATGGGATTTGGAGCAGATTACGCTGGGACGATCGAGGACGAGGATTTGCTCTGGGCCTTTGCCCGGCAATTCGACTTCGGGCAGGAGGGGAATTTCATCAATTGGTATCAATCCGTGACTCTCTTCGGCTGCGCGCTGCTGGCGGGAATCGTCGCCTTTCTCAATAGGCACGCGGGCCGTCCCAGAACGGTGTTGTGGGCGCTGATGGCCGCGGTCATGGCGTTCGTCGCCGTGGATGAAGCCGCGCAAATTCATGACCGTACGCTGAACACCGTTATCGCTGCATTGACCGGCGACGCAGCGCCTGCAAAGGGCGGCGAAGACGGCGCGTTCGGCAGTTCGAAATGGATGCTCGTGTATGTGCCCGGCGCTCTGGCGCTCGGGGCGCTGTATTTTCGCTTTTTCCTCGCTCTGCCAAGGCGCACCCGGTGGGGTTTCGTCATAGCGGCTGCGCTGTATATCGGCGGCGCGGTCGGGGTGGAATTGCTCTTCGAGCAATTTTCTGCGGACGGCGGCGGCGACACGCTGGGTTCGTTTGCGCTGGATGCCACTTCGGAGCTTGGCGAAATGCTCGGAGTCGCAGTTTTTGCCGGCACGCTCGTCGCTTACCTCGCGCGGGAGTTCGGCGGGGTGGGTGTGGAGTTTCGCAGCAAAGTGTAGCGGACTATTGAACATGGTGAAGAGGATGAGCCGGCACCGATTCGTAACCAAACGCAGTAAGTGCCTGCTGCGTTGCGTCGGTGATGAGCGAGAGCATCGAAGGCTCTTCATTGCGCCATCGGCCGATCGACTGCGGCGGCGTAACCTCCGCAGCACACTCGTCGATGTCGGGATGAGCCACTCCTAAAAATCGGGCGATTTCCGCGCTCCACTGCTGCGGCTCGGTGCAAATATCCTCGAATCGCACGACTAGATACCTGTCCTGAAGATGCTCGCGACAAAAACCTGCCGCATCGAGATTGACCCGCGCCCATAGCCGCGCGGCACGGACCTGTGGAGAAACTTGCGCCAATTCACGCAGAACTGCCCCACCATGCTTGCGCGGTTGATTTTGGTTTGCGGATAACGCCATGTCGCGACCATCCCGGATGACGTGGATGAATTTCATTTCGGGCCAGATGGAGAAGAAGAGCGGCAGCAAATAGATGCTCCGCGGCTCCTTCCAGCCCCATAAATTTGAGACTGGCGAGTTCGCGCCATGGTGGCGTCGAACGCACTCGGAAAAATCCCGTCGCAACAGGTGCTCCTCTTCCGAGCAAAGCGGCGCAATATCGCGCAGGGCGAAGCGATTGATCCAGCGATCATAGAATTCGAAAAGCTCCGCCGTATCCTCGGATTCGTTGAGATTTGCGCCGATGAAAACACCGAGACGCCGAACCATTCGCGCCACGACTCTTGTTCCGGAGCCGCCGGTGGCTCCGATGATTAGCGGTGGCGATGCTGGAAAAGAATGGTCCATCGTCATGGCATGGTCACCCGCAGTCGGTAATACCACTGAGTGCCGGTCACAGCGGGCACAACGGCTTTAATCGTCTGCAACGCGCCATTCGTCGAGAGCACGGAGTCGGTGGTGGAGACAGTCGTCCACGTTGTGAGGTCACTGCTGCGCTGAACCGAGAACGCGAGATCCGTGGCGGCGGTGTTTTTCTGATAAACCAGCGCGTAGGCCGTGCCATCAAACGTCAGCTCCGGCGTCGGCGTCCCGGAGCCAGCAGTCGGCGAGATGCCCGTTGCGTAGGCGAGCAGATTATTCACGCCGTCACCGTTGGCATCTGCGTCGAAGCCCACGACGCCCAAGTCCACCCGCTGGAAAAGTGTGAAGTTCGTTGCCGCCCATGTCGCATAGGGAGATTGCGTGAACGCGACTTGATCGACCCAACCGGTGTCGGAGCTGCTACTGACCGTGTCATCCTTGCCGTAATTCCATTCCAAGAGATGCGCGCCGGGCCCGAGCTTGCGTGTCACCTGTAGCCAGCCTGCCGTGCCGGTGAGGTAATCATCCCGGTCACCATCGAGGTAAAACTCCAAGATATCCGCGCCTTCCTGACTGCGCACGCGCCACCAGAACGAAAGCGTGCCCGGGCCGAAAACGGTCGTAGCCATCGTGGTCGAACCGAGATGAGTGATCAGACCTGCTTTCGCCGCATCCACACCGTCGTGCGTGTTGGTGGCTTGCGACGCCCATGGAGCATTCCCGTAGCTCGCCCACACGAGTGAATTGTCCGTCGCAGTGGCGAGTGTGCCATTTGCCGACGGAACAGCGACAAACACCGGGGTTGTCGTCGCACTGCCAAAGGCATTCGTCGCTGTGCATGTGTACCCTCCGACATTGATGCTCCCGGCTGGGCTCACTGCGTAACAAGCGCTCGTCGCACCGGGAATGATCACGCCGCCCCGGCGCCACACGTAGGTGATGGGCTGCGCTCCAAAGATAGTCGTACAAAGCGCGAGCGTGCCTCCCGTCGGAACGGTGACGTCGTTCGGCTGCGTCAGAAAGACGGGCGGCGACTGGGATTGCGAGAGCACTTCCACCTCATCCAGCCAGCCTGCGTCCGAGCCGCTGACGGTCGCTGCGTCCTTCCCATAAGTCCAATCGATGCGATGCGAACCGGGGGCGAGATAGAACAGCGCCTGCCTCCAATCCACTTCTCCGCTGATGTAAGCTAAATCGCCGCCGTTGTCGGACACACTCAGGATGTCCGAATCCGACTCGGAGGAAACCTTCCACCAAAAGCGCAGCGTCGCCGGGCCATCAATATACACGCGCACGGTTGAGGTGCCGCTGTCTCCGATGATGCCGCTTTTCGCAGCATCCACGCCATCGTGCGTCGTTGTTGTTTGCGACCCCCAGATCGTGCCCGTGCCAAGCCAGGTCAGCCCGGATTGCTCCACAGCATCGCCAAGCGCGATGCCAGGCGAGGCAGCAATCGAGAGGACGAGCGTCTTGTTGTTTGTGCCAAAGGCGTTCGTCGCGCCGAGCGTTATATTGAACATACCGGCGACAGTTGGCGTCCCCGAAACAAGGCCGGTTTGACTGTTTACGCTCACGCCTGCGGGCAGGCCGGTCGCGCTGAACGTCGTCGGCGAATTCAGCGCGAGCATCTGGTAGCTGAATCCACTGTTCTGCGTCGCGCTCGCTGTCAGTGAACTATTAATGACGGGCGCAGTCGTCGTCGCCGAGGCGCTGCCATAAAGCCACAGAACTGCGGTGTTCACCGTGCCCGTTGTGCCGGCGAGCTTGTCGGTTACGGTAACGGTCCATGTCCCCGTCGCACTCTCGCCCCAGTGACGCACGCTCGTGTATTTCCAATACAGTCCGGCAAACGTGTCCAGCGGTCGCTGTGTCGAGAGCTGGCTCACGGTGCCGGACGGCGAAGTGAGCATAATTTCAAGTTGCCCGCGACTCGCGTGAGAGAAGCCGACTTCCAGTGCCACGGATTCCACGCGCAGGTTTTCCGCAGCCGCGATGGAGATGGTCCGGGACACCCCTACCGACGGGCTGTCAGGAATCGCCGCGCCGATGCCGGTGAGTGCCTTGCGGACATGCGTCATCGCGGGGAGATTCGTCCACGTCGCCGCCAGCGATACGGCAGCCTGCGCATCAATCAGCCCCGCGCCGAACTTGTGGTGAAAATGCCAGCCTGCACCGTTGTTTGCCCAGCCTGCGTCGGCGGGAGTGTTCTTTACCGCCGAGCGAATGAGGATTTCCTTCACGTCGCGCCAGCCGAGGTTTGGATTCGCCTCCAGCATCAATGCGACCACACCTGCCACGAGTGGAGTGGAAGCCGATGTGCCGCCGAAGTTTTTGGTGTAGTCGGCATTCGCAATGTCAGTGCTCAGCGAGCCGTTGTTCACGCCATCCGGGCCGCTCGTGTCTGTCGTGAGGATGCCCTGCCGTCCGCTGCTACTCGAAGGTGCCGAAACGAGAATGTTCGCGCCTGGTTCGCCGTAGTCCGTCGCGCCGCCGAGGTCGCTCACCGCGCCGACACCAATTGCGAAAACGCTGTTCGCGTAGTAATCAAAGTTTGAGTTGTCGTTTACCCCGCCGCCACCCGCCGACCATAGGTATATGGTGCCGCGCCCCCCGCGCCCGGTGGCGATGCCGTTTTCGATCGCCGCCGCCGCCAGAACACCCGGCCCGGCGAGCGTCAACCCGTCGTCCACCGGCCCCCATGAACTGCTCTTGATGTGAATGATGTCGTTCCTCCACGCCAGCGAACCCGCCTCCTCGAGATCGGTCACCGGAGCGGAAAGCAACCGCAGCGGCACCAACGTGGCTTCGGGAGCCGCGCCGGAGATACCCGTCGCATTGCCACCTCGCGCAACAGCGAGCGCGGCGCAGTTCGTTCCGTGCGTTTCGCCATCGCCGGACGACGGGTCCGCGTCGCCTTCATTCCAATCGTAGCCGTTCAAGAGGTCCACATTGGCGGCGAGGTCAGGGTGCGTGCGCTGTATACCTTCGTCCACGATGCCAATCCGAATTCCTGCGCCGCGTCGCGTGTCCCACACATTGCGGACGTTGATATCCACGCCCGCAATGCCGCCGTTCTGTCCGGTGTTGTAGAGATACCACTGGTACGCGGCGTTCCCGGGGTTGTAGGAAAAGTAAGTGTCGTTCGGAATCAGCCGCTTTGCGTGCTCGCGCGCAAGCAGCGGCTCCGCCGAAAGTACAGCCGCCTCTTTTCGCAATGCCACCGCGAGCGTGAGCGCCTCGCCCGGCGCGTCCTTCGCGAAGAACACCGCCGTGTCTTTTGCATACGGAGGCAACTCAACCTTCACAGCGCCGACCGCGGTAGCGATCGCCTCCGCGTCGGCACCGGGCGCGAGTTGCGCGAGCACCTTGGGCGTCATCCAGCGGCGCGACGCCGCGCTGCGCGGCCTGCCTGCCTCATAAAGGATCCAGTCACTGCGCGCGATGTTCGCACCTGCGGCATTCGTGCGCGGGCCTGCCTTGTTCACGGACGCTGAACCGTCGCGGTGGAAGGTTCCGATTTCGTCATGCGCCACTTCGTAAGTCGTGCTTCGTGGTCCTTCGGAAATCGTGACGCTCTCCGGCGTGGCGGCGAGCGATCCAATTGATAACGCAAAGAGGAGTGGAAAACGCATAACTAGTGTTCGGGTCGAAAATCAACACGCCGTTCATCGGCGGTGAGATCGTCAAAGGAAACCAGCTTTATCCCGGCAGCAACAACAGACTCGCGCACACCCGGGTCGCATAGCGACGAAAACTCCAGCAAACGTTCGCGAGCGTAAGCCGATTCGAAATCCAATTCCGCCGCAGGATGGCAGCCCACCTCCGTGATCCCTGCCGGGAGCCGCTGCAGTATCCGGGCGAGCGAGTCCGCACCGACTAGTTCCGGGTAAAAATCCCCGCTGCCGCTCTGTCCGTAAAAGTGTCCGCAGTAGCGAATGTGAGGTGTCATTTCGCGCAGCGGCAGTGCGAGTTCCACGGCAATCCGGGAAAGCCCGGAGCGCACGGGCTCCCTGCGGTGAAAATGCTGGTGCGAATCAATGTGCGATGGCTCCCGCCCGACGAGCGCGCGGAAGCGGTCGAGCTGGCGGTGGATTTCGTCGAGAAAGCGCGGGAACTTGTCGTCAATCCGCACGACCTCATAGCGCATCATCCAATGCCCTCGAATGCACACCCACTCGCCAAGGTCCACGTGCAGCCCCACGCCGAGCGCGGGATTCGCGCGGGCATACTCTGCCGCCTCTTCCGCCGCTGGCTGGCGGACCATGAAGCTCGTGCTCGTCAGGATTCCACGCTCGTGCGCTTCGATGATTCCACGATTGACGCCACGGCTCAGGCCGAAATCGTCGGCATTTACGATGACTTTGCGCACCGCATTCATAGCCCCAGCACCTCCGCTGAATCGAGCGCCTCGCGGAGCCAGTTTTGCGCATGCTCCGGCGGTGGTGCCCAGCCCGGCGACCAGCCTAGCCACTGCACCGCCTGTTGCAGCCGCGCACATTCCACCCCAGCGAGAAACTCCTCGCGCTGTGGCTGCGCCAATCCTGCGGCGGGCATTGCAGCGTAATAGGCCAGCGCCATTTCGTTCTTCTGCTCCCGCGTCCAGTTTCCCGCGCTCATCGCCGCGAGATCCACGTAGCCGGGGCCGATGGCGGCGAGCTCCCAATCCACCGGACACACCCGCCCGGTGGCGCTGTTGAGCAGCACATTCGACGCGAAGAACTCGCCGTGAATCACCGTCACAGGCAAGGCGCACAGACGCTCCACCACCGTCTCGT
>JAYUSJ010000367.1:0-10676 GCA_043755735.1 Verrucomicrobiaceae bacterium
ACTGTAACCAAAGTCCACGGCAGGTGTTACCCATGTCCTGAACCACATGTGTTACCCATGTCCTGACCCACGCCTTCACGCTTGCGACAAATCACAAATCACCAATCACAGCCCACAAAAGCGCGCCCGACTACCGCTCCGGATTATCCAGCTCCGGCCCCTCCATGTTCTCGTATTCGGCGAGATGATCGGGACGGAGGGGTTCGGTGATTTTGTAGTCTTCGCCAAGCCACTTGCCGAGGTCCACCATCTTGCAGCGTTCGGAGCAAAACGGGCCCATCGGCGGGGCGAAAAAATCGACCTGCTTCCCGCAAATCGCACAAGGTAAAATGGCTGGCATGACTTATCGGATGCGCAATTCGCCGGGCACGTAACGCTCGTTTTCTATGGGGGGATAGTTAGTTCGCTGGGGACGATTGCTTGCGTTGGAAATGGCAAAAATTCCGCCGATAATTGCGAGGATGAGCACGATCAAGAGCGTGATTTTAATCCAGCTCTTCGGATATTGCCCGGCAATCGCTCCGGTGTATCCGTTCACGACCACCTGAAAACTCCTGCCGTGATAATCGTACGCCAGGAGCCAAACGGGAACGAGGATGTGCTTGAAAGTCTGGGCGGAGAAGTCCGCGTTCACCTGAAGGTCTCGATGCGTGTCTCCGGGGACCTGACTTGCGCAAAGGCTGCGCGTTTTTTGCTCCATCACGTTCTGCGCATGTTGGGCCGCTGCGACGAGGTCGATCTGGTATTGCTCCACGATCCAGCCGCTGAGAAATCCCGAGTCGTACGGCTTCAAATCGGTAAGCGTGGGGAATGGTTCGACTTTGCGCAGGAGGTCCGGCTGCACACCGCGCGTTGCGGAGACAAGTTCATCGTCAAAGAAATGATCGAGGTGTCCGCTCGATGGATACCAGCGGACTTTGCGCTGCTGGCGCGACTGGCGATTGCCGTTCGCATCGGTGTAGTACTCGGTCTCGTAGTAGTAGTCGCCGGACACCGCCGTCCAGTCCGCCGCAACCTGGGAGTCGAACGTCCAATAAGGAATGTAAATGCCCTTCACTGTGTCGGTCATCGCTTTCGTGCCGAGCTTGTTGGGCGCAAACCAACGCGAGCCGTACCATGTGCGGATCGATTCACGGACCTGGGCTTCGGGCAGCTTGAACTCCAGCACGGATTCCGGGCGAATCGGGCGGGTCTGCTCGTCCACGGGGATGATGCTCGCAGAGCCGCAAAAGTCGCAACGTTGCGCAGCACGCGAGGCCTCGAAAACCGTGATCGCCTGACAGCTCTGGCATTTTACGGAGCGGCTCTCAGTCGCCCAGCCGCGACGCTCGGGATCGATATTGCGGAGCGCGGTAACGAGGCAGTTCTCCTTGATTTCACCAGCCGTTTCGCCGGGCTGCATCGGGGCGCTCGTTCCGCAGAAGGCGCAGACCAGCATTTGCTTGGCAGGATTCCACACAGCCTCGGCGCCGCAACTCGGGCAGTGAAACTTGTTTTGTGCGCGTACTTCGTCCATTTAGGCAAACGTGGTGCGATTCATCGGCAGTTCTTTAGCGTTTCGCAGGCTGGCTGACAAAAAGGAACTGCAAAAATTACTCCGCCTGCTTATCTCGCGATTGTCTATGAAATCCATCATTCGATTCCTTTTCCTGAGCCTCATCTTCGCCATCCACGTTCGCGCGGACGAATTCCTTCCCGGCGTAAAGCGCATCCTGTTTCTGGGCGACAGTATTACGCACGCGGGGCACTATGTGGATGAGTTCGAGTCTTTCCTTGCCACGAAATTCCCGGACAGGAAATTCGAAGTCATCGACTGTGGACTCCCGAGTGAGACTGTCAGCGGACTGAGCGAAGCGGGTCACGCCGGCGGCAGTTTCCCCCGCCCGGATCTGCATGAGCGGCTCGATCGTGTGCTCGCGCTCGTGAAGCCCGACCTCGTCTTTGCGTGCTACGGCATGAACTGCGGCATCTATCTCCCGTTCGATGAAACCCGTTTCGCGGCCTATCGCTCCGGCATGGAGAAACTCCGCGCGAAAGTGAAAGCCGCCGGTGCCGACATCATCCATCTCACTCCCCCCGTTTTCGATCCGCTGCCCATTTCGGGACGGGTGCGTCCGGCGGACACCGTGAAGGACGGCGACATGTTCGCAGGCTACGATGACGTGCTCGCCCGCTATTCCGCGTGGCTCGTGGAGCAAGGAAAAGCGAACGGCTGGCGTGTCGTGGACGCCCACACCGCGATGGCCGCCGCTCTCGCGGAGGCGCGCAAAGACAATCCGAAATTTACCTTTGCCGGTGATGGTGTGCACGCCAACGAACAGGGACACCGGGTGCTCGCGGGCGCGGTCATCAAAGGGCTCGGCCAGTCATTCGATCCCTCGAGCGTCCCTGCGGAACTGCGTAAACTCATCCGGCAACGCGGGCGCATCCTGCTCGACGCATACCTCGCGACTGCCGGACACAAACGTCCCGGCATGGCAAAAGGAATGCCGCTCGACGCAGCGCTTGCGAAAGCCGCCGAGCTGGATGCGGGAATCCGTGCAGCGGTGAAGTAGTCGTTCTCAAGAAAGGCGAACGGGCTGGCGCTTCGATCCCCATTTGCCCGGCTGTGCATCGAAGTGTCCGGGAATTGCGAGTCCACAAGCCGCGCATTGATTGCCTCGCAAGCCCCATTTCCCCAGCTCATACCAGTCGCGCTCGATGACAAGTTCGCCGCATCCCGGACACCAGGTGCTGCCGCCATTACGGTCGTGCACGTTACCCGTGTAAACGTAGCGAAGACCTTTCGACATGGCGATTTCCCGGGCGCGCGTCAGCGTGGCGGGCGGAGTGTTTGGCTTGTCACGCATTTTGAAATCCGGGTGAAACGCGCTGAAATGCCACGGCACATCGGGGCCGAGATTTTCAGCGATCCAATCCGCCGCACGGTGCAATTCCGCATCGCTGTCGTTTTCACCGGGAATGAGCAGCGTGGTGATCTCAAACCAGACCTTCGTGTGATGGCGTAGAAATCGAAGCGTCTCCAGCACGGGGGCAAGCGCGCCGTAGCATTGCTTGTGGTAAAACTCCTCGGTGAAGCCTTTGAGATCCACGTTGGCCGCATCCATTTCACCGTAGAACTCCGCGCGCGCTTCATCGGTGATATAGCCCGCCGTGACCGCGACCGTTTTCACACCCCACGAGCGACAGGCGCGGGCAACGTCGAGCGCGTATTCCGCGAAGATCACAGGATCGTTGTAGGTAAATGCCACGGACCGGCAGCCAAGGCCGCGTGCGGCGTGGACGATGGTGGCGGGGCTGGCTGCATCCATGAGTTTGTCCATCTCGCGCGCTTTGCTGATGTCCCAATTCTGGCAGAATTTGCACCCGAGATTGCACCCCGCAGTGCCGAATGAAAGCACCGGTGTTCCGGGAAAAAAATGATTCAGCGGCTTCTTCTCAATAGGGTCGATGCAGAAGCCGCTGCTGCGCCCGTACGTCGTGAGAATCATGCGGCCCGCTTCGGCTTTGCGGACGAAACAAAACCCACGCTGCCCATCGCGAAGCTTGCAATAGCGGGGGCAGAGCGTGCACTCGATGCGTCCGTCGGGCAGCGGGCGCCACCAGCGTCCGGGATGGTTGGATTCGGTGACGGTCATTTAGTCCGGACAGCCGGGTTCCTTAAATTTGTCCACGGAATAGCGGACGAGAGTGACTGTTTCAGTTGGGTTGATTCCGCCCTTTTCGCATACCAACCGGAACTGCTGTTCGGGCGTGTCGATGCCGGCCAAAGCCGGCAGGAGCGTGGCTCGACGCCCGTCTGCGGTGCGGACAATCACGCCGTATCGCGCGGGGGCAAGCTCGGACGGCGAAGTGAGCGCTTCGAACGAGTGGAGGACGCTGACTTCGATGCGCAGATTGTGCATTTCGACGCCCGTAATCCTCGGGAAACGCGGGTCGGCAAAAGCAGCGCTACGCGCATTGCGCCATGTTTCTTCGATTATGTTTGGGGTCTGCGGAATCTCCAGCGTACCGATGCAGCCACGAAGTTTGCCGCCGGAAGTCTTGATAGTCACAAAGACCCCCGCCTTTTGCTGAAGGTAATCACCGACGGCCCTTGGCGGTTCGTCATCGAGACTGGCAAGCGCGCTATCCACTGCGCGCCGGGCCAAGCGCGGGAGATCCTCGCCGGTGGTGAACTCGTTGGAGCGATCGTCTTTCGCGGCGTACAATACCGCGACGCCGTAGCCGACGCCGAACGGTCCTTCGTAGCTGAGCACACGCCCGCCATCGCTTTTCCAGCCCGTCGCCGAAAGCGCCACCGCAGTGGAATCCACGACATCCTCCGCAGCCCGCGCTTGCAGACCCGGCGGGATGCGCTCGATGTCGCGATAGGCTTTTGCGCGCAGCAGGTCGATGAAGCGGGCATCGAAATCCTTCGCCGTCGGCTCGTAGCCCGCCGGCGCTCCGGGGATGAGCCGGTGACTCATGTCGCCGCTCGCGACGATGGCGATCTTCTTCCTCAAATGATCAGCAGCCATTGCGATCGCATGGCCAATCCCGTGGATGCCGCCCGCGCCCGGCGAATTCAGAGCAATTACCACCGTCGGGCCGCGCCAGCCTGCTTCCATGAGGAACCACAGTGGAACGGCCGCGCCGTGGTAGAGAGGTCCGGCAGGAATCCCCGAAATCTGCACGCCCGCCCGCGGCCCGGCCTTTGCGAGCGCCTGCACAAACTGCGAATCCACGGGAAGCACCACGCCTTCGTCGGGCGCATTGAATGGCGCAAACGTGCCGCGCAACTCCTCGCAATCCCACACTCCAAAAGCAAACGGCGATCGCGGGGAATGCGGCGAAATGAGCACGATCGTCTCGGGCTGCGTCGCGAGAATCTCACGGGAAATCTCACGCATTGCCGCGAGGGAGGCGTTTACGTCGGTCAGACGTTCGCGCCCGACGGCGGGCACGAGGATGGGCGGATGCGGCATCAAGGCTACGATGGCGATGTTCATTGGGAGACTTTATGCGATTCGCGGACATACCGCAAATCCTTGCTCGCACCATTGCACGCCCGCGATTATTCCACCGCGTCTTGAATCGCCTGCGCTACCTTTTTGTCATTTGTCTTTTCCTGCTCAATGCCTGCACGTCCGGCAAGTTCCGCCATGTTCCGTGCTCGCCCTCATGGATCCCCTCCCCTTCTTTTTCTGCCGAGATGGAGTGTATGACGAAGACCGCGTGGACCACGGGCAACGCGGTTCGCACGCTTGAAAATGGCGATGAATTTTTCCCGCCGATGCTGCGCGCCGCGGCCAGGGCAAAACACAGCATCACCTTTGAATGCTACACCGCACGCGACTGCCAGCCCGTCGCCGACTTCAGCCGCATCCTCGCGGAGCGGGCCCGCGCCGGAGTAAAGGTCCACGTCATCCTCGATGCATTCGGCTGCTGGCCTTGGGGCGACCATCATCTCGCGGAGATGCAAAAAGCCGGAGTCGAGTTGAAGCTCTACAGCCCTTTTAATTTCTTCATTCCGCTCCGATACAATCACCGCACACATCGCCGCGTGCTCGTCGTGGATGGACAGATCGGCTTTTGCGGCGGCGCTGGCTGGGCCTACAACTGGACGGGACGTGCGCACGATCGCGGCCACTGGCGCGACACCCAGTATGAACTCCGGGGACCTGTCGTTGCGCAGCTCCAGGACAACTTCAACGACAATTGGAAGGAGCTCACCGGGGTCACCCTGTCCGGCCCCGCATACTACCCGCCGCCGGGGAAACCCGGCACACTCACCGCGCAAATGGTCGCCGGTTCGCCGATGAAGCAGCGCGATACGCTAGGCAGTAGCACTCTACTCGCGCTTCGGGCCGCACAAAAATCGATCCTCATCGAACACTCCTATTTTCTCCCCACTGCCGAGATTCGCGATGCCCTGCTCGACGCGGTGAAGCGCGGCGTGCAAGTCCAGATCATCATCCCCGGCGAAAACACTGACATGCCGTTCGCAAAAGAAATCATGCAGCGCACCCTTCGGCGGTTCATGGATGCAGGCGTGGAGGTTTACGAGTTCCAGCCGACGATGATGCACGGCAAGCTCGTGGCCATCGACGACCAGCTCAGCATCGTCGGTTCCGGCAATCTCGATCCGCGGTCGTTCTTCATCAACGACGAGAACAATCTCCACGTCTTAAGCCGGCCGTTCGCGCTCGAGCAGCGGAAGATGTTTGAGCGTGACCGTGCCCGCAGCAAGCGGCTTACGGAGGAAACATTGCGCATCAGTTTTGCCCGCCGGTTCCGCGGGTTCTGGGGTCACTTTGTCGTAGGCGTGCTATAGTCCCGCTCCATGTTCCGTCGCTTTCTAAAACGAGTGCTCTTTCCGCCGATGGTCATCATCGCGGCGCCGATCATGTTTGTGGAGGAATGGCTTTGGGACCACCTCACGACGGCGATGGGCTGGCTTGCCCGCACACGGACCATGCGGGCAGTCGAGGCCCGGCTCGCCCTTCTTCCCCCGTACGCCGCTGCGGCCGCATTCCTGTTGCCGGGGCTCCTCCTTCTTCCCGTCAAAATCGCCGCGCTCTATCTGATCGCACACGGCCACGCGGTCAGCGGACTCGGCGTCATCATCGCGGCAAAGCTCATCGGCACCGCCTGCGCCGCGCGACTCTACTCGATATGCCGTCCAGCCTTGCTCAAGCTCCGTTGGTTCTCCTGGTTGCACGACGCCATCATCAGCCTCAAGACCCGACTCTACACGGCCATACGATCCATGCCGGGATGGGCGACAGCGGTTCGCTGGAAGCAGAAAATCAAATCGTGGTTGCCGCGCGGCGGACACTTCTCGCGTCGCTGGCGCGCCGTGGTCTTTATTCTGCGAAGCCGGTTCCTTGGAAAAGGACACTAAAACCAACTTCCCTGAATTGAAGGAACTTTGGAAAGCGGTGCAATCCTTCCAAATGAGCGAAGATGAGCGCAAATTAGCGGTATAAAAACCGGCCCCCGATTTACCAAATCTCCCGCCTACTTCAGCGTGCTGACATACTCGACGATGTCGCGCAGTTCGCGCTTCGTGAGGAGGTCTCCGAGATTTGGAATCATGCCGCTCGGTGCGTTGTCGCGCTTTGCGATATCGGCGGCTTTCACTTGCTCGGGCGGCATTCCCGGATTCGCGATGGTGAGCACTCCATCCGCTTCGGATTTCAAAGTACCCGCCTTCACGTTGCCGTCTTTCATCGTGAGGATGACCATTTGGAAATTCGGCGCGATCTTGGCGTTCACGTTCACGATGCTTTCCAAAATGTAGGCGCGGTCGTGCTTTACGGCAAAATCGCTCATATCCGGCCCCGCATCGCCGCCGCTGTTATTGACCTTATGGCAGCGCAGGCACGCGGCGACGGGATGTTCCTTGAAGAGCACTTCCCCCGCTGCTTTGTCGCCGCCGACCAGCGCGACATCGTATTTCGCAAACGGATTCGCCAGCGCTTTTTCGTAGTCCGCGAGAGCGGCTTTTGCGTTGTCGTGTTTCGCGGCAGCTTCGAGGATTTCGAGCAGGGCTTCGGCGGGTTCGTGTTTCAGTCCCGTGATGACTTTCGCGAGAAACTCGCCGGACTTCGCGCTCTTGGTTTCGCCGAGAGCGCTGGCGATGTCTTGCTTCTGCGCGGCGTCGGCCTCGGCCCACGCCGCGATGAGTTGTTGCGCGGCGAGGTCGGGTGTGCGTTTTCCCATCAGCTTGCTTGCAGCAGTTTTCAGCGCGGTGTTTGCGTCCGCTCCGGCGATGAGCAGGCCCGTTTCAAATTCCGGCGTGGCAAGTTTTGCCAGCGTTTCGAGCGCGGCGAGACGCGCTTTTTGCGCAGCCTTTTCGTTGCGCAACAGCGCAAGCACATGCGGCGAAGCAGTCTTCACGTCATTCGAGGAAATCGCCTCGCACGTCGCGATGAGTATCTTCTCGGACTTCTCGCCGAGCAGTCCTGCGGCGACGAGATTGAGCTGAAACGCCGCATCAGTCGCCGGACGGTCCGGCATCGGGCGAAAATTTCCCGTGATGTAATCGCGCTGCGGCGGCTTCGCCCACCTCGCCAGCATGTTCAACGCAATCACGCGGATGCCGTCGTTCTTCGCGCGCGCTGCATAAGTGGCGAGCGAGTTCGCGCCATCCGTCCCGCCGACGCGGAAATTCGCATTCAGTGCGCGGATGAGAAACGGCTCGTCCGTCGTGGGATTTGGACCGACTTGCGAAGGCGCGTTCCCGCCCTCGGGTTGTTGAATGATGAGGCGCTTTGCGAGCGCGGGCATCGCCGCGGGAATTGGTGCGTCGTTGATGGCAATGGCGGCTTCGCGGATGAGCGAAGGGTCTTTGTCGGCGAGGAACTGCGCGAGGCTTTCGTTGCCGAGTTTGCTATATACGAGGAGTGCGGCGAGGCGAACGGCGCGGGAGTTGTCCTTTGCGGCAACCGCAATGGTTTCTAGCACTGATTTGTCGCGCTTGGCGACTCCAGCGAGCGCCATAACTCCAGCGTGCTGGAGGTATTCGTCCTTACCGTCGTTGTCGCGGAGAAGTTCAACGATGGCATCTATTGAATCGAGATTACCATTCTTGGAGATCGCAAGAGCGGCGGCGGCGCGAACGCGAGGAGAACTATCCTCGGTGGCAACGCGCAAACGACCGTGCTCGCTAAATTCGATTGGAAGCGGGATTTCGCCAACCAGCCAAAGAATGGCAGCACGAATGTTCGGATCCTCATCTTTATAGAAAGAGTCGTAATCGCTAGATAGGGCCAAGGGGCGTTGCTTCTTCTCAGCAGTCGCCTCTGCCGCAACGATGGTTCGCCGGATGAACTGTGACATTCCAAATAGCCCGTGGATTCGCGCTAGTTTTTCAAATGGAGAAGTGGCTGACTGCTTCGCGGCTTTGAACAAAAACTCTGCACCATCTTCCCGTTCCGCCAACTCCCACTGCGCCCCAAGCCGCACGCGCTGGTCGCCATGCGCCAGCAATTTCACCAACTCCTCCGGCTTCCGCTGCTTGAATCCCTCGCCCAAAATCTTCTGCACTTCTGCGATCTGCGCCGCCTGTTCCGCACGCGCGGAGGTGTGGCTGAGGCGGTAGATGCGGCCTTGGTCAGAGCGCTCCCAACCTTCATCCCACGCGCTCACATAAATGCGCGAGTCCGGGCCGAAATCCACGTCGGTCGCCTGCACGTTGTCCATAAATGTCTTCAGCCCCACGAGCTTGAAGCCCGCGCCGTCGGGCTCTGTTTTGAACGTGTTGATCTGACTCTTCGCCGTGCTGCCTTTGTAGCCTGCGAGGAAGAACGAGCCTTTGTATTCCGCAGGCAATCCGGTGCCGGGATAATGCACGAGCCCACTTGGTCCGTCGGGCAGATTCGCGATGGGCGAGAGGATATACGCCGGTTGGTTTTTCGCAGCGTCGCGGGGCTCCCACATTTTTTCGGCGAGCCACGGATTGTGTTCCTTGCCGAGCGGATGATGCTGGTAGCCGACGCGCCATCCGGCATCCGCGCCTTCCGTGACGAGCACCCAGCGCTCACGATCGCCTTGGTCGCTGTCGTTGTCGCCGGTGAAAAGATTTCCGTAATCGTCGAACGCCAGTTCCTGCGGGTTGCGCAGACCGCGCATCACGAGTTCCAGCCGCGAACCATCCGGCTCGCAGCGAAACACCGCGCCTTCATCGGGAACTTCGATCATCGTGCCTTCCTTCGTTTTGATGGAAGCACCGCGGTCGCCGATGGAGAAATACAGGCGTCCATCCGGTCCGGCGATGAGGCCGTGAAAGTCGTGTCCCGTGTAGCTGAAGCGCACGCCGTATCCGCGATGAAGCTCTTCCTTTTTCTCTGCCTTGTCGGCACCCGTCATCTTCCAAAGCGACGGGATATTCGTTAAATACAGCGCGTCGTTGTGCCACAGCACGCCGCTCGCGATTCCATCGAGCGCGGAGGAAAAGCCGTCAGCATAGACACTGGATTTGTCCGCTTTTCCGTCGCCATTGGAATCCTCCACCAACCGCACGAGTTCGCTCTCCTTTTCGAGCTGCTGCCAGTCCTTTGGGAAGTTCTTCTTTATCGAAGCCATCCAGTCCGTCTGGTTGCGCGAAGCGAGGTCGTCCTCGATCATCCAGTAGTAATGCCGGATATCGAGCACGCTCGTCCGGTAGCGATGCGTCTCGGAGACAAACATCCGGCCTCGTCCGTCGAAGCAAAACGCCACGGGATTCGCCAGCAGCGGCTCGCTTGCCCAAATATCACCGCTGAAACCCTCGGGCAGTTTGGCCTTCTGGAAATTGCGCTCCGCAGCATCCTTCGAGTCTTTCGGCGGATAAACCGGCAGGCGTGGCGCAGGTTTCAGTTGGCCGGATTTTGCACCACCGCCGGAAACATCGGCGGAGAAAGCGTGAAGCGACAGACCAAGAAACGCAGCGAGAGCGGAGAATGTGAATTTCATACGAAGGGCGCGGACAATATCCGCTCGATGAAACGTGGCAAGCTGCCGCTCGGATTCGATCGCTATTCTCTGTTGAGCAAAAATATTTCGTCCGTCCGGTGAAAAAGTGTTTGCCGAAATCCGCTGCCGCCGCTATCCACACGCCTCCCAAATTTAAGGAGTCTTAGCTCAATTGGTCAGAGCGCCGCCCTGTCACGGCGGAGGTTGCGGGTTCGAGCCCCGTAGACTCCGCCACT
>JAYUSJ010000368.1:0-10674 GCA_043755735.1 Verrucomicrobiaceae bacterium
CCTCGCGGACGGAACTCCAGTGGACATCTGTCTGAACCCGCTCGGCGTGCCTTCACGTATGAACGTCGGACAGGTTCTCGAGACCCATCTCGGTGTCGCTGCCCGCGCTCTCGGCTTCAAAGTCGCGACGCCGGTGTTCGACGGCATCAAGGAAGACAAAATCTGGGGCTTCGTGCAGGACGCACGCAAAGTTCCAGGCTACGAATGGCTCGGCGAAAACGGAAAGAGCGTCGTCTTTGACGGACGAAGCGGCGACCCGTTTGAGCAATCCATCGTTGTCGGCGTCATCTACATGTTGAAGCTCGGACACTTGGTCGCGGACAAGATCCACGCCCGTGCCGTCGGACCATACTCGCTCGTCACGCAGCAACCGCTGGGTGGAAAGGCGCAATACGGCGGACAGCGTTTCGGAGAGATGGAGGTGTGGGCACTCGAAGCCTACGGTGCAGCATACACGCTGCAAGAACTCCTCACCGTCAAATCCGACGACGTTCAGGGACGCACCCGCATCTACGAGGCGATTGTCAAAGGCGACAACGCTCTCGAAGCGGGCACGCCGGAATCATTCAACGTCCTTATTAAGGAAATGCAGTCGCTCTGTCTCGACGTCAAAGTCGGGTCAAAAACGACCATCGCAAGCCTCGCATCAGACATCCTGTAACTCGGTAACCAACCCGAAAACGAAACTTCAGCATTCATAAACAATGAGCGACATCCTTCGTGAAATCCTAGGTGCGGAAAACCCGCAACCATCGGCGCAGACGCAAACCGAGTTCAACAGCGTCACCATCACCGTAGCCTCGCCCGACTCCATCCGGAGTTGGTCGAAAGGCGAAGTGAAAAACCCGGAGACCATCAACTACCGGACATTCAAGCCGGAAAAAGGCGGACTCTTCTGCGAGCGCATCTTCGGTCCTACACGGGACTGGGAGTGCTCCTGCGGAAAGTACAAGCGCATCAAACATAAAGGCGTTATCTGCGACCGCTGCGGCGTCGAAGTCACCCTGAGCCGCGTTCGCCGCGAGCGCATGGGACACATCGAACTCGCAGTGCCTTGCACGCACATCTGGTTCTACAAGTGCATGCCTTCGCGTCTCGGTCTCATGATCGATATGTCGAGCCGGCACTTGGAGCGCGTGATCTACTACGAGGACTACCTCGTTATCGATCCGGGCAACACCCCGCTCACTAAAGGCCAGCTTCTCAATGAGAACGAATACCGCGAGGCTCTCGACCAATACGGCGAGGACAGCTTCCGCGCAGGAATGGGCGGCGAAGCAGTTCGCGACCTCATGCGCGACATCGACCTCGCCACTCTCCAAAAAGAGATTGAGGAAATGATGAGCGCGACCCGTTCCAAGCAAAACCGCAAAAAGTTCGCAAAGCGCCTCAAGCTCGTTCAGGGCTTCATGGGCAGCAACACGCGTCCTGAGTGGATGGTGCTCGACGTTCTGCCGGTCATCCCGCCGGACCTTCGTCCGCTCGTCCCGCTGGAAGGCGGACGTTTCGCGACGTCGGATCTGAACGATCTCTACCGCCGCGTCATCAACCGCAACAACCGTCTGCGGAACTTGCTCCAGCTCAAAACGCCGGAAGTCATCATCCGCAACGAGAAGCGCATGCTTCAAGAAGCGGTGGACGCATTGTTCGACAACGGCCGCCACGGCCGCGCCGTCACCGGTGCTGGCAACCGTGCGCTCAAGTCGCTCTCCGACATGCTCAAGGGCAAAGGTGGACGCTTCCGCCAAAACTTGCTCGGCAAACGCGTCGATTACTCCGGTCGTTCGGTCATCGTCATCGGTCCAGAGCTCAAGCTCAACCAATGCGGTCTGCCAAAGAAAATGGCGCTCGTGTTGTTCGAGCCATTCATCATCCGCGTGCTCAAGGAGCGTGGCTACGTCCACACCGTCCGCAGCGCGAAGAAGATGATCGAGAAGCAGACGCCGGAAGTTTGGGACATCCTCGACGAGGTGACCAAGGGACACCCGGTTCTCCTGAACCGCGCTCCTACGCTTCACCGTTTGTCGATTCAGGCATTCGAGCCGCAGCTCATCGAGGGCGAGGCTATCCGCGTCCATCCGCTCGTTTGCACGGCTTACAACGCCGACTTCGACGGTGACCAAATGGCCGTCCACGTCCCGCTGTCCATCGAGGCTCAGTTGGAAGCGCGCCTGCTCATGCTTGCGCCGAACAACCTGTTCTCGCCAGCGAGCGGAAAACCCATCACGACTCCTTCGCAGGACATCGTGCTCGGATGCTACTACCTCACGCAGGAGCCACGTCAGGTGAAGAAAGAAGGCGAAGTCCTCTCGCTCTTTGCTGACGAAAGCGAAGTCGAATTCGCCATCGCCGAGCGCAAGGTGAACATCCTGACCCGAATCCGCTTTAAGAACCCGGATAAAGGCAAGAGCACCGTCTTTGGAAACACCGAGAAGTCGGTCATCGAAACCACCGTGGGACGCGTCTTCTTTAACCAAATCTGGCCAAAAGAAGTCGGCTTCTTCAACAAGGTTTGCGCGAAGAAACAGATCTCCGATTTGATCACCAAGACCTACGCCAACGCAGGTCACGCCGCCACCGTCGTCATGCTCGACAAGCTCAAAGAGCTGGGCTTCACATGGGCGATGCGCGCCGGTGTGTCGGTCGGAATCAAGGACATGCTCATCCCGAAAGAGAAGCACGAAGCCATCGGCATCGCGTTCAAAACGGTCGCCGAGCTCGATAAGCAATATCGCCGCGGTATCATCACCGACGGTGAGCGCCATAACCGCGTCATCGAGTCCTGGACTCAGGCCGGTAACAAGATCTCGGACGTCATGTTCCGCACCCTTCAGCACAATGAAGGGCGCAAAGAACTGAACCCCGTGTATCTCATGGTCGATTCCGGCGCTCGCGGTAACCGCACGCAGGTCAACCAGCTCGGCGGTATGCGCGGACTCATGGCGAAGCCTGACGGCTCCATCATCGAGCAGCCAATTACCTCGAACTTCCGCGAGGGTCTGACCGTTCTCGAATACTTCATCTCCACCCACGGTGCCCGTAAGGGTCTCGCGGATACGGCGCTGAAGACCGCAGACTCCGGTTACCTCACACGTAAGCTCGTCGATTGCGCTCAGGACGTCATTATTTCACAGGATGATTGCGGAACGAACCTCGGCATCGTGGTTCGGGCCATCTACGACGGCGACGAAGAAGTCGTCCCGCTCTCGACACGCATCATCGGACGCGTCTCAGGCGAAAGCGTCAAGGACCCGGTCACCGGCAAGTTCATCATCAAGAAGGACAACATGATCGACGAAGGCATCGCGACTCACATCGATGCAATCGGTCACGAGAGCATGAAGATTCGCTCTGGCCTCACTTGCGAAAGCAAGCGCGGTATCTGCGCCAAGTGCTACGGGCGTCAACACGCCACCGGCCACATGGTCAAGATTGGTGAAGCGGTCGGAATTATCGCCGCGCAGTCCATCGGCGAACCCGGCACGCAGCTCACCATGCGTACCTTCCACGTCGGCGGTGTCGCTATTCAGGCGTTCAAAACTCCGATCATCAAAGCCAAGAACGACGGTGTCATTAAATACAATGACCTCCGTATCGTTCACAGCGTCGATGGCAAATGGATCGCCCTAAACAAGCAGGGCTACATTACCGTCCACGCACCGGACGGTCGCGAAATCGAGCGCCACGAAATCATCCTCGGCTCGGTCATCGCAGTCGAAGACGGCGGCAAGGTCAAAAAAGGCGAGCAATTCGTCGAATGGGATCCATGGAACGTGCCGATTCTCTCCGAAAAGGCCGGTAAGGTCGTCTTCAAAGACATGATCACCAACGTGACCGTGCGCAAGGAGACCGACACCGCCACAGGCACCGTCGGACTCGTTGTCATCGAGCATAAGGAAGACCTTCACCCGTCCATCGTCATCGAAGGCGAAGACAAGAAAGTCATCGCCAGTTACCCGATTCCTTCGGGTGCGCACATGGCAGTGCTCGACGGCAAGAAGATTCCTGCCGGCACCTTGCTCGCCAAGACGCCGCGTAAAATGGCAAAAACCAAGGACATCACCGGTGGTCTTCCCCGCGTCGCCGAGCTTTTCGAAGCCCGTCGTCCGAAAGACTCCTGCGAAATCAGCCGCATCGACGGAACCGTCGAAATCGGCGGACTCGTCCGTGGCAAGCGCAAGATCATCGTCCGCGACGAGAACGAAATCGAAGAGGAGCACCTCGTGCCGCAAGGCAAAAACATCATCGTCTATAACGGCGACATTGTTAAGAAGGGCCAGCAACTCACCGAAGGCAGCGTGCCTCCGCACGATATTCTCGACGTCCTCGGGCCAAACGCGCTCCAAGCGCACATGGTCAACGAAGTGCAGGAAGTTTACCGCCTCCAAGGCGTGGAAATTTCCGACAAGCACATCGAGATCATCGTCCGTCAGATGCTCCGCAAAGTGAAGGTCACCGAACCCGGCGACACCACGTTGCTCTGGGGCGACCAGATCGACAAACTCCTGTTTGAAGACGAGAACAAGCGAGTCGAAGAGAAAGGTGGCAAGCCCGCAGAGGCCATCCCCGTGCTCCTCGGCATCACGAAGGCCTCGTTGGAAACCGAGAGCTTCATCAGCGCCGCATCGTTCCAGGACACGACGCGCGTCCTCACCGACGCAGCGACACTCGGACGCACGGACATCCTGCGTGGCTTCAAGGAAAACGTCATCATGGGTCACCTGATCCCTGCTGGAAGCGGCTTCCCGCTCTACAAGGACATCCGCACAGTGAGCCATCCCGACCATGACAAGGACGCCCCCGAAGCCGAAAGCGCCTAGTCAATAGAGGGGAATAACATTCACAAAAAGCCGCCGGGCAACCGGCGGCTTTTTTGTGCCCAAACGTTGTGGGCGAAAACACCGGGTTCCCGTTTTCACCTCCGCCATTTGCCGCATGGTTCAATCGGCGGATTCTCATCTGGGAAAATGGTCGCGCTCACGAAAGACGAGAGGCGGGATTGAGGCGATTGGGCATATCGAAGCGACCGATGATTTCCCTTCGCTCGAAGGACGAACCGGGGATATCCGAAGGCAGGGTGGGGGACTCCAGGAGAGGTTTGTCGAATATGCTCTACCAATTTCGGCGCTACGGCTTCACCGCTCGCACGCGAACAAAGCGCGCGTTTGCGCCTTGCGGCACAGTGTCGCGGAAGGTGACTTGCTCGATGCCGTTGCCGAGGTCTGTCGCGGTGCCGATTTGTTCGGTCGTCGGGGTCCATGAGCCTGCGAGGTTGTCGGTCGTTTCGATGGTGTAGGTCACGTCGAGCGCTTTGTTGCGGCGGGTGAATGTGATCGTCAGGAACTTATCCGCGCCGACGGTCGTGGTGCCGGGTGTGGAAAGCGCGTAGTTGTCGCTGGCGCGTGCATTTTTTCCGAAGGCGTATTCGCCAAGGTTGTTGAGGCCGTCGGCATCGGCGTCGGCGGCGGGGCCGACGAGGACGGTGTTCACGGTGCCTGCGGGGTTTGGCGGCGATGGGAGATAGACTTCGGCGTTGCTGAAATGATCCCAGCGCCAGCCTTCATAGACGTTGGCAAAGTCGGCGTCGGAAGTCCCCGGTGAGCCGCCGACATTGCCGCTGAGCGCCCAGTGCGTCGGCGCGTCGTAGGTGGCAAAGTTCGGCGCGGCGTTGCGCACGACGAGACTGCGTCCTCCGGCGACGGATGGCGGGAACCACGCAGGGTCGTAGCTGAAATCAAGGATGACTTCGCCGACGTCGTCCACGAGCTGGATCGTCTCGCCGGAGTTATCGAGATTGCCCGTGAAGACGCCCGCGACGGTGACACCGGGATAGCGCAGCGCGAACGCGGCGGAGTTGCTCACCAAAATGATGCGCCCGCCTGCGGGTAGCGAAGTCGGCGTGGTGAACGCGAACGTGATTCCTTTTTCGAAATGGCAGCCGTTGAGTTCCAGCGGAATCGCGCCGATGTTTTGAAGTTCGAGGAATTCAAACTCGCTCGCACTCACGCCGGGAATCGCCGCGCTCTCGGCTCCGCTCGGTGCGGATGGTGCGAAGTTTAGCTCGGTGATTCGGAGTTGCTGCTGCGCGGCGGTTGGCGCGGCCGTGTAGGTCTGCGTGGCCACGAGTGCGCCGGCGGCATCGCGAAGTTCGATCGTCTCGCCGCGTGCCGAGAGTTGCCCGTTGTAGCGGTCCTGCACTTGCAGTTGCTGACCACCGGTCGGCCCGGTGCTGCGGGTGCGGAATGCGAGCGCGTTTGGCGATGCATAGATGCTGCCGCCTGCGGGAATCACGGTTCCGGGGTCGAAGGTCATCGTCACTGCGCCGCCGAGTTTCCAGCCCGAGATGTCCGCGACGAATGCGCCGGGATTCGTGAGCTGAATATATTCCTGCTCTTGATTGCCGGATGCCGGATTGAAATCCACCGCACCAATCGTGATTGGGAAAACACCCGGCTGCGCATTCGGGATGATCTGATTTCCGGGCGAACCGCTCGCGACGGAGTAGGTCGTGTAAAGGTCCGTCCGGCGCTGTGGGAAGAAGTTCAGCACGCCCGCGATCTGGCTCGAAACACTGCCGGGGACGTTTGGCGAAAGAAGTGCCATCGTCGCGTTTGCGCGCTGCTCGAAGAGGCCGTTCACCGTGCCCGGCGGCTGGAGGAATTGATCCATGAGCGTGCGCAGGCGGCGCATCGCGAGCGGCTGGAGCGTGGCGTCGTTGAACACAAATTCCCACAGTTTGTTCCACTGCGGATTCGCGCTTCCGGGCTGCTTAGCGTGCGCGGCGTCGCCGAAGAACGGGTGATACAAGTGCGGCGGTCCGTCGCCCGTCACTCCGAAGGTCCAGTCTTTGTCCCACGGGAAGATGCTCCACTCGCCGTTCCCGTTTGTGTCGCGGTAAAGGTAGAAGTTTTTCCGCACGTCGTCGGCGTCCTGCGTGATGCGGCTGAGCGCGAGAAGATTCAGCAGACTCGGCGCATTCACGTTGTCCCAAAACCACGCGCGCCGCGCGTTCACATCGGCTTGATTCAGCCCGGTGACGAACGCCTGCAAATCCGCGTTGCCTTCAAACTTCCGCGTCTTCTTTTCCACCGCGTCGGTCGCATCGCTGAAGACCGGTGTGCCCGACCCCCGCTGCACGAATTTGTAAAGTGCACCCTCTTTGTCCATGCCCCTCGCGGCGAGAAATTCATCGTCCACCTGCTCGACATAGTAGCCCACGCGGTCCGCGCCGCCATTCACGCGCAGCACCGTGTTGAAGGCCACGCACGCAGGATGTCCTACGAGACGGTACGTTTCGAATGCGAGCGGCGGACGGATGTAACTTCCGTCGCTGCCGGGCGCGTTGAGGTTCGCCTCGTCCACGCGTCCCGTCTCGGCATTGATGAAGCATTTTTCGCCCGTGTTGAAATCGAACTTCTGCGAGCCCGTGGAGGTAAATCCGCCGCGCGAACGTACAAAGACGTTGTCGTAAAACTCGCCGTTGAAAAACACCGAGGCTCGCGCGCCGGTCGCGTTGCGGGCGTTCGTCACGTTGTCCGTGAACCATTCCCACATCGGGATGTTCGGCGTCACCGATTGCACCGCGGTGCCGAAGTATTCCGCGGAATTCAGCGGGTCCGTGAAGAGCGGGAGCCGCGATGCATTTGCGCTCGTGTCGCTCGCCGTGACATACCAGCGAATCATTTGTCCCGCAGTGCTCGCGGTGTCTGGAATCGTCGCGCCAAAAATCCCGTCGCCTGCCGCACCGTCGCCGTGTGCGCCGTCGTCGAACATCGGGGTCTGGATGATCGAGCCATACATCACGCGGTAGTTCAGCGTCACACTCGCGATGGGCGCGAAGGTCTGCTGCACTCGCACGTTGATGTTCACTGGCTGCAAATCCGAAGGCTGCGCCGGAGTGTGCGCTGCATTGATAACCACAGGCCCCGGCGTGCCCGAGCCCGTGACATTCAGCGCGCCCGGCGTCGGCGATGTGAGGTAACCGGCGCTCGCGGACAACCCCGACACGTTCGTCGCGATGAGTTCCGCGCTGTTCAGGAAATCGTAGTTGCTTGCGGAGAAATTGAGCGCGTGAATCGCCAGCACGTTTGCTCCCGGCTGGAGCCATTCGATTCCGTCGTCGAACTGAAACTCCTGCGGGACAATCGCCGCGCTGTCGGGATTCCGCGCCGTCGCAGCAGAGTTCCACACCGGTGATGCCGGAGCATTCACATCGAGAATCGGATGCCCGTTCACGTATGCGATAAAGCCGTCGTCGTATTTCATGCGCAGCGCGAGACGGCCGACCGATGCGACATTTGACACCGTGAACGGGATGCGGATGTAAACGCCACTGTTCACATTGTGCATCGCCGATTGCACGTTCGTCGCGAACTGCGCCGTCAGTCCGGTCACTGCATTTTGGTAGCGCGACTGCGCTTCGCTCGCCGTGATTTCGCGTCCGTAAATCGCGGCTTCGTCGATGCGTCCCGCAAACGGAATCGCTGGATTCGTGGGCACGCCCGTGTGATTGCTGCCAAACACGAGCGCGTTGGCGATGTTCATCGAATTGGTATTCGTGCCCGAGAGAATCGACACGCCGTTGAGATACGCCGTGATCGTCCCCGCGACATTGCGCGTTACCACGAGATGATACCACGTATTATCCGCCACCGTGCCGCCGCCAGCGCCGACAAATCCGCCGTGATAAACGCTGATCGTCCGCTGCGATTGCGACGCGAGATGGATGCCAAAATCGCCGCCCGTGCCCTTGTAAGTAAACAGGTCGCCGCGCGCCGTCGCATTCGTGGCGTAAAACCACATCTCAATCGCAAACGGCCCGGAGCCAAAATCGAAAGCCGCGTTGTCCGGCACAATGATCTGCGACGTTCCGCCCGGAAGATTCACCGCCGCATTCGTCGCCTCGTAGCCCACGAAAGCAGGCGGACGCGGCCCCACGGCATTCACGGTCGCCGCGCCGTTGATGCTCGCATTTGCGGTCGCGCCGAGCGAACCGGTGTTTGCTCCGACCGTCCCACTCGCTTCATTAAAACGCCACGAGCCCAGCGCACCGACGCCCGCCGATACCGTGGAAGAAAACGACACCGGCGCGGAAACGGCCCGCTGATAGTGCGAGAAAACTTCCGCCGCCGAAAGCTCGCGTCCGTAAATCGCGGCCTCGTCAATGCGCCCCGCCATCGTTGTACCCGGGGTGCTCGGCGTGCCACCGTGATTCGCGCCGAAGAGCAGCGCGTTTGAAATGTTCATCGACTTCGTGTTCGTGCCGGAAAGGATCGCCGCGCCGTTCAAATACGCCGTCAGCGTTCCCGCGACATTTCGCGTCACCACGAGATGATACCACGTATTATTCACCACCGAACCGCCCGGCGAGCCGATGAACCCATCGTGATAAACGCTGATTTTTCCAGCGACCTGTGACGAAAGATGAATACCGAAATCACCGCCCGCGCCCTTGTAAGTAAAGAGGTCTCCGCGCCCCGCCGCGTTCGTGGGATAAAACCACATCTCCACCGCAAACGGCCCCGAGCCGAAGTCAAACGCCGCATTATCCGGCACGAGCACACCACTCGCCCCCGAAAGCGCCACGCCCGTATTTGCCGCCTCAAAGCCGTTGAAATCCGCCGGTCGCGGACCCACTGCGTTGAACGCAGCCGTCGTCAAAAGCGTCGCATTTTCCACCGCACCGAGCGAGCCCACGTTCACAGCAGTCGTCCCGCTCGCCTCGCTAAACCGCCAGTATCCGAGCGGCGCGCCCGAGGCCACGGTGCCTGCAAATGTGTAATCTTCATCCGCATCGGTGGCACCCGTTTCGTAGCCGAGTCCGTTGGTTCCGGAAGTCCACGCCGTGTCCACAAACGCCCCATCCGTCCACGTCGTCCCCAGCCCGCCATCGGCCGGCACGAGATACTTCACCGCCGCACCCGCAGCGAGCAGCGTTTGTGTCGTTGTCTGCACTGGGAATCCGTAGCTCACATTCGGAAACTGCGCCGGATACGCTGCTGCAAATTCCGCAGCGACCGAATCGTCCGGACGCAAAAGACCGAGGTATTCGCCACCCGCGCTGAGGGAGAAATTCGTATGCAGATTGTTCGCCGGATTCGTGCGGTTCTTCCCCGAAGCAAAAACGACCAGCCGTTCGCGCGGCGCGAGCACCATCGAAGGAAACCGCCATGTGTTCGTAGCATCCTTGAGCGCCCAATTGAACAGATTCACCGATCCCGCCGACGTATTCTCCAGCTCGATCCAATCCTGAAAACTCCCGTTCTCATCCGCAAGCGTGGACGAATTGCTCGCCATAAATTCCGTGATGACGACCTGCGCCGAGGCACTCACGGAGAGCGTAAAGAGGAGCGCCGCAAGGCGTGAAAAAGACGGTTGCATGACACAAAAACTACTTCCTCTCGGCGGACAGAGCAACAGCGCACGCGCCGCCTTTTCAGCGTCTCCGCGCGGTCCGTCGCATTTTGGACCAAGTCAGATCGCAAGACGTTTCGGCCATATACCGGTTGTCTGCCGCTGCCTCAATCTGCTGATTTCCACCATCGCGCGTCCCTCCCGCGGGTGCCGCCCCGCCTACACCGGCCGCGTCGCCGTCCCGGCATTGCTCCCCGCCTCGCCGCCCGACGCATTCCCCGTAAAGACCTTATACGTCGCCGACTGACCCGCCGTTTGGTG
>JAYUSJ010000369.1:0-3450 GCA_043755735.1 Verrucomicrobiaceae bacterium
CCAAAGGACATTTGGCCACCAGTTTTAGCCGCTTTTACTCTGTAATTCGCTGTCCACTTTTGTTCCGGCGAGAATTCCACTTTTGTTCCGTCGCCGACAATCTCCAAAATGTCCCTTGCTACTCAGAAGAGTTCTTCGCATAGTCCGCCCCCTTTTTTCAAAGTATGTTAATTCTCGGAGTCACGTTTATCGGCATCATCACCAAGCTTCTTATCGCGGTGAATGTTCTCGTCTGCATCATGCTCATCTTTGTCGTGCTCTTGCAGCGCCCAAAGAATGAGGGCCTCGGTGCGGCATTCGGTGGCGATACCGCCAGCAACATTTTCGGCGCTCAGACGACCAATGTGCTTGCAAACCTGACACGCTGGCTCGCCGCGCTGTTCATGATTATCACGCTCGCGCTTTCGATCCTTTATTCGAAGAACGAGGATTCGGTGACCGCCGTCTCGAAGTATCTCGCTGCCGAGCAGGTGAAGCAAAAGGAAGACGCTGCCCGCAAGGCCGCTGAAGATGCCGCAAAGGCGGAAGCAGCAAAGGCCGATGCCGCCAAGCCAGCCGTGCCTGCAACGGTGACCGACCCGAAGACGGTGCCGGTCGAGTCTGCCCCAGCCGTGAAGCCGGTCGTGCCGGAAACACCCACGACGCCGGCACCCACGCCCGGCGCGCCGAATACACCACCTACTCCGCCCGCAGCCACAACTCCAGCGCCTGCAACTCCAGCGCCAGCGCCTGCGCCTGCGCCGGAGCCGCCAAAATCGCCCGAAACTCCGAAACCTGCCGAGCCAGCCGCACCGGAACCAGCCAAGGCACCGGAGGCCCCAAAGCCTGCCGCGCCCGAGCCGGCCAAGCCTGCGGGCAACTAATCCGTCGGGGGATTCCCGATAAAATGTGGATTTCCTGTGAGATATTTGACAGCTCTTGCCCAGTGCACGAAGGCTTGTTACGAGCCGATGAGGATTCCCCACACTAAAAGATAATGCCGACCTACGAATACGAGTGTGCGAAGTGCCGAAAATCCTTCGAATGCGTCCAGTCCATGAAGGACGACGCTTTCGCCACGTGCCCGAAGGACCACTGCCAGATGAAGAAATGGGGCAAGGGCAAGGTGAAGCGAATGCTCGGGAGCGGTGCGGGCCTCATTTTCAAAGGAAGCGGATTTTACATCACCGACTACCGCAGCGACGGCTACAAAGCTGCCGCGAAAAAGGACACAGCCGATTCGGCACCGCCGAAAAAGACCGAAACCAAAGCGGCGGAGACGGTGACGAAAACCAAAAAGAAAGACTGATTTCGTATGTCAAATAAATCTGATCCACTGAAGCTGAAGTGTGAATCGTGCGGGCACGAAAATGAGCCGGAGCGCGTTTACTGCCACAACTGCGGGAGCAAGCTCGACCGCTCCATCCTTCCAAAAATCGCGGAGGCGAAAGCCGCGCAGGAAGCGGATGTTTCCCAACGCCGGGTGAAGAAGATGATGACCGTGCGTCGCGGTGCTGTTTACAAGGACATCAAAATCGGTATTCAGGTGACTTTGCTCTCGGTCATTGTCGCAGCCATGTTTTTGGTCTGGCAGAAGCCCGAGGACATGCCGGAGTCACGCAAGGACCATATTCCCACGATTCCCATTCCGGAGCTTTGGGAGCGGCTGATGGCGGCACCGGCAGCCAACGCGGTAACGCTTTCCGAGGATGATTTGAACGCAACCGTCCGACAGACACTCAAGGCGAGCGAAGGCATGGCCGGAATCAAATTTGTGCGCGCCCTGGTGGCGGTGCAGCCCAAGCTCATCACCGTCTATGTCGAGCGCAATGCGTGGGGCCTGCCGATTTACAGCAGCGTGACTTACAAGACCGTCGTCACTGGCGGCAAGGTAAAGGGCGAGGTCGTGGGAATCCGTATCGGGAAACTCGGCATTCATCCCGTCGCAGCCGGATTGGTTTCCGATTGGGCGGTGAGCGGAATTTGGAACGCATACCAAAAGGAAATCAAACAGTCCGATCGCCTTGCGGAGATTCGTTTGGAAGACAAAAAAGCCATCTTCGTAAGCAAGCCACTGTAATGAAACTTCCCCTGACAGGGGTGATTTTTGCGGCCGCACTTTCGTTCTTGAGTGCGGTGAACGGCGCGGACTTAAAGAACCGTAGCACGAGCGCGTCCGGCCAGTTTGTCGTGTATTGTGACGACCGCGAATTGCGGGGGCGGGTGATCATGTTCGTGGAGGAGACCAAGGACCGGGTTCTGCGTCTCCTGAAGGAGCGCGATGACTGGGATATGCCGCTCCTCATCACGCTGGACCGTGCCGAACCCGGTAAAACCGAGCCGGGTGTACGGCTTGGCCTGGTGCAGACCCCGGCCGGTGGCAAAGTGGAAATGAACGTGCGGATCGGCGATGATCCCGCGAGCATCTTTTTGCAGAAGCATGTGCTTCGCGCCGTTTTCATCGAGATGAGCTATCGGGATCGTCCGCTCGTGAACGGAAAGCCGATCATCGAACCGCCTTGGTGGGTCGTCGAAGGGCTCATCCAGTCCATGCGCCGCCGTGATGGAGAACTGAACTCCGACGTTTTCAAGAGCATCGCTGACCGCTCCAAATTGCCGGCGCTCGACAAGTTCATCTCGCAGCCGCCCGTGATGCTGGGCGGGATCTCCGGCGAAGTGGATCGCGCGAGTGCCATGTGTCTTGTGGAGGCGCTTCTGAGTCTTCCGAACGGCCCCGAAAATCTCGGCCGGCTCATCCGCGACTGGCCCGCAATCAGCGCCGACCCGATGGGAGCGCTGGTGCATCATTTTCCATCGCTCGCCGAGTCGGACAAGAGCCTCGCAAAATGGTGGAGCCTCCAGCTCGCGCGGTTCGCAGTTTCCGAGCGATGGCAGGGTCTCGCGCTGGAGGAAAGCGACAAGGAACTCAGCAATGTTCTATCGCTCGATATCGTCATGGATAAAACGGGCCGCTCCGAGCGATTCGCACTGGCCGACTTTCAAAAATTCATCGCGCTTCCGGGAGCAAAACAATCGCTCCGTGCAGCGCAGGTCCGCCTCGTGGCGTTCAGCGCCAGGGCCAATCCACTCTTCCGCCCGGTGGTTACAGACTACGAACAAGCGGTGGCACTTTTGATCGGCGGAAAGGCAAAGGAAGCCGGCGAAAAGATTGTCGCCACCGAGACCTACCGAAAGAAACTGATCGGACGAATGGCGCTCATCTCCGATTATCTCAACTGGTACGAAGCGACGCAGGTGACCGGGCGAAACGGCGTCTTCGACAACTACCTGCGCGCGGCGAAGGGAGCCGAGCCAAAGCCCGCGGCCCCAATTGATCCGCGGATTACTGATTATCTCGATACGATGGAGCGGGAGTTTGAGCCGGTAAGATCGGTCGTCCCGGACCCGAGTAAAGATGCAGTGATGCGGTAAGGCGGCGCTGCTTGCTCTTCCGAGTGACGACCGTAGTGG
>JAYUSJ010000370.1:0-3412 GCA_043755735.1 Verrucomicrobiaceae bacterium
AATCTGGGACGAAGAAATGCTCGCCGACCTCAAATACTTCGACGGCTCCGTGCAAGGAATCGACCGCGTCCCCGCCGACCTCAAGCGCCTCTACAAGACGGCATTTGAGATCGCCCCGACATGGATTCTGCAATGCGCCGCCGTCCGCCAAAAGTGGATAGACCAAGCCCAAAGCACCAACCTCTGGCTCGGCGAAAGCGACGCCCGCACCGCGAGCTTCATGTATCGCGAAGCCTGGGAACGCGGACTAAAAACCACCTACTACCTACGCACGCTCAACAAAAGCGCCATAGACAGCGCCAACCGCGACCGCCGCCCAGCAGTGGAAAAGAAGGAGTTCACGGTGGATGAAAAGGCCGTGTGCTCGATTGAGGCGATGCGGAGTGGCGGGACTTGTGAGGCTTGTCAGTAGAATCCAGACGATATGAAAAATGAATTATGCGAACTGGTGGACTTGGAAGCTGATGAAGAGTTCCGTTCTTACATTGCGACGTCGCCGGGGGGCATTGCCTTTGTGGCTGAACCGTATGGCGATTCCGCTACGCTGGTTGTGAAGGGTGATACTGGAGATTTTGCAAAATGGTTGGGCGAAACTGCACCGACTCTCAAGGTATCGTTGCCGACGATGCCGAATCGTCTGGTCCTACAAAACGAGGAAATTTGGTTGCCGCTCGTTTTCCTGTCGAGCGATGTGACACTGCCGGTTTTTCTCAACATGGTTTCGAGCTATCTCTATGAGCGAATGAAAGGCATGCTTCGTGGCGAGCAACCACGAGTAAACCTGCGGGTTGTATGCGAGGACAAGCCATCGGGGAAAATCAAACAGTTTGAATATTCAGGTGACGCGGAAACTCTGAAAGCAACGATCAAGAAGTTCGATTTGAACAACTTTCTCGATGAAGTCTGAGGCGGGTAATGTTTTGCTTCGGTCGCTCTTGCCGACGTGCGAAAGCGTGATCCGCCTCGTTAATGCTGGAGAATATGTGCAAATCAAGGCTCTGTTGGCGAAGGAGAGTGAATCGTTGCTCTCCTTACATCAAGCGAGCGCAGACGATACATTTCTAAATGATCTGTATATTCTTGGGCGATTGCTAGCCCTTCAGTCTTCATATGCAGCAGTTTGGGAGGATATAGCCCTTCTGCGATTTGCAGCATCTTGGGTGTCGCTTCAAAACAGCTTGGATTGCATTCGCTCAATCAAGCGTCTGTCAGGGATGGAGCTGAATTACTTTGAAGAGCAGCTTCTTCACTTGGAGCGATGCTACCCGTATAAGATATTCGCTAGTATTGGCATGATAGCGTCCCGCATCGAGTGCAGCATCTGTCAGCATGACATAGACTCGTTGGAGTGCATTCACAGGAGAGGCCGTCTTTACGCTGGGAGGATGGCATACGGAATCGTGAAAGACTGCGTCAGTTTTGATCATGTCTCTCTGGTCACTAATCCGGAAGACAAACGTTGCGTGATCACGATACCGGATGAGTCGGGAAAATTTGGAATCGTTCGCTACCTCGGCAGGGCGATTTCAGAGCGAAAGATGCTCGTTTCTGAATTCGACCGTGTTGAGATTACACAACAACGAATCCCAAACCCCGCGTATCGTAAGCTAGGTCGCAATGATCGGTGTTTTTGCAAGAGCGGGAAAAAATTCAAAGCCTGCTGCATCAATCAAACCTACGTTGAAGGGGAAAATGCGAAGATTTGCGGAAGTCACAAAACAGCGATAACACACTTTTTGCCACAAGACTGATTATCCGCAGCAAACGCGCAACCCGCCGTGGACTGCGAGCGACTTGTCGCGCCGATCCCCGCTCGCAAAGCCGTGAGCCGTTGCCGCGGCTCTTTGCGTGACAAGCCAACAACAGAGTCGAACGCTCCGATTGACACGACTCATCCATAGATACACCTTCCGCGCATGGGAAAAGTCATCGCGAAATTCACGCTTACCAACTACTCGGACATCATCGCCAAGCAGCTCAAAGTCCTCAAAGGCAAGCCGCGCACGGTGGAGGTGGAGGCGCTCGTTGATACTGGTGCGACGCGCCTTTACCTGAAGCCCAGCGTCATCAAAAAACTCGGCCTCGCCAAGACCGGTACCGTCAACTCCCGTACAACGAACGGCAACCGCGAACGCTCCGTTTATGCCCCGGTGAAAATGGAAATGATGGGGCGCGAAGGGAATTTCGATGTCGTGGATATTGACGAAGATGTGCCGAATCTTCTCGGGCAGATTCCCCTCGAATATCTCGATCTCGTCGTTGACCCAAAGAACCAGTGCCTCCGTGGCAACCCCGAGCACGGCGACAAGCTGATGACTGAGGAATACTGATGCCGAGAAGCGATGGAGGCGGATTCTTTATACGCCGTGGACTGCGAGCGACTTGTCGCGCCGAGCCTCGCTCGTAAGGCCGTCAGCCGTTGCCACGACTCTGTGCCACGACGCGCAACTTTCCGAAGGTGCGGTGGTTCCAGAGCGACGACTATGAACACCAATTCTTGCGGACATATCACACCTCTTCTCACCCGGCGCGACGTGCTTTCTACGCTCTCGTGCGGCTTTGGCTGGCTGGCATTTTCTGGCCTCGCGGGCGCTGCGGAAACGGGGCCGCTGGCACCGAAGGCATCGCACTTTCCTGCGAAGGCAAAGCGCGTGATCTTCCTGTGTATGCGCGGCGGGCCGTCCCATGTGGATACGTTTGACTACAAGCCGAAGCTCACCGCCGATACGGGCAAATCCGGCAAGCGCCCCGGCACGACGCTTCTCGGCTCGAAGTGGAAATTTGCGCAGCACGGGAAGAGCGGCTTGTGGATGTCGGAGCTGTTCCCCGGCGTCGCGCAACACGCGGACGATATGTGCCTTGTGCGCTCCATGCAGACGAACGTCCCGGCGCATCCGCAAGCGATGGTGAACTTGCACACGGGCAACTCGCAGTTCGTCCGTCCGTCGCTTGGCGCGTGGTCGCTGTACGGGCTCGGTACGGCAAACGAGAACCTGCCGGGCTTCATCACCATCACGCCTTCGCAGGGCTTTGGCGGGGCGCAAAACTACGGCAGCGCGTTCCTGCCGGCGATTTATCAGGCGACGAAAGTGGGGAGCGAAAACCGCAGCGTGAACGGCGCACAAGTCCGCAACATCGAGAGCACGCTGAACCCCACCGCACAGCGCGCCGAGCTGGAACTCATCCAGACGCTCAACCGCGAGGCGCTGCGCCGCGACCGCTACAACCCGGAGATCGAAGGCGTCATCGAGAGCTACGAACTCGCCTTCAAAATGCAGAGCCAGATGCCTGCCGCGATGGACATCACGAAAGAGACCGACGCGACGAAAAAGCTCTACGGCATCGGCGGCGGCGCGACGGACGACATGGGCCGCAAGTGCCTGCTGGCGCGCAAATTCATCGAGAGCGGCGT
>JAYUSJ010000371.1:0-3407 GCA_043755735.1 Verrucomicrobiaceae bacterium
TCTCAGTGCTTTGTCGCGGGCCGGTAGTAAAGCGCGGCGTTCTATTTCGGTGAAAGTTTCGGGCCTTCCTTGCTGTCCTTGACCACCCATCCGAGGGCGGCAATCGCGTCGCGAAGTCGATCCGACGCGGCAAAATCCTTTGCGGCACGGACCGCCTGACGTTCCTCCACGAGCGCGAGGACTTCTGCAGGAATGGCCACGGCGTCCGCCTCAAAGCGGAGCACGGAGTTGATGCGCTGCCATTCTGCGAGCAGGGCCGCCACGGAAGCGCCATCGAGCGTGCCGGCATCGAGGGCGCGGTTGCTGTCGCGGATGAGGTCGAATAATTGCCCCATCGCGCCGGAGATATTCAGGTCGTCGTCCAGCGCCGTGAAGAATCCATCGACCAGCGCCGCAAGTTCGCCGGGCAGTGTCCCCGCAGGCGCAGTGGCTTTTTCGGAAAGCCGACGCGTCCATTCATCAATGCGCCCCAGCGCGGCCCGCGCACCGGGAAGGCCTTCGTCGAGCGTGAAATTGAGCGGCAACCGGTAGTTCACCGTGATGAGCGCGTAACGAATCTCCCGCCCCGTCCAGCCTTTCTCCAGCAGGTCGCGAAGCGTGAAGAAATTCCCCGCAGACTTCGACATCTTCCCGCCATCGACCATGAGATGCGCGCAATGCAGCCAGGTCCTCACGAACTTCTTACCCGTGCAGGATTCCGTCTGCGCGATTTCCGCTTCGTGGTGGGGGAAAATATTGTCCACGCCGCCGCAGTGAATATCGATTTCATCACCGAGCAGCGCCGTCGCCATCGCGCTGCACTCGATGTGCCAGCCGGGCCTGCCGGGCCCCCACGGAGAATCCCAGCGCACGTCGCCATCCGCCTCGTCCCATGCCTTCCAGAGCGCGAAATCGCCCACGCTTTCCTTCTCGTATTCGTCGTTGGAGATGCGACCGCTCGGGCGCAGTTCATCGAGGTTCAAATGCGCGAGCTTTCCGTAGTCGGCGAACTTGCTGATTCGGAAGTAAAGCGAACGATCCTCCGCCTGATACGCGATGCCCTTTTTCTCCAGGTCGGCAATCATCGCAATCATGCGCTCCACGTAATCCGTCGCCGCCGGGAAAGCCTGTGCGGGCTTGATTCGCAACGTCCCGAGGTCCGCGAAGAACGCGTCTTTGAAAGTCTTCGTAAAGTCCGCCAGCCGCACGCCGAGGTTGCGGCAGCCGCGGATCGTTTTGTCGTCCACGTCCGTGAGGTTCATCACGCGCTGCACGACATAGCCGCGCGCTTCGAGATGCCGCTGGAGCAAGTCCTCAAAAACATAAGCGCGAAAGTTCCCGATGTGCGCGTAATTATACACCGTCGGGCCGCACGTATAGAGCTTCACCGCCTTCCCTTCCGGGTCGAGCGGGCGAAATGTCTCTAACTGTCGTGTGTAAGTGTCGAAAAACTGAACGGGCATGTCCTTCCAATTGGGATGCCCGAAGGAAGGCGGGTAACGCGAGAAAAAAGAGAGCCGTTGCCCGACCAACGCGCCGCCACTCCATGGGGTTGAGTCAAATTCTCCGTCATCGAGATTTCCCTACCTCACCCACTCATCCAACAACGCCGCTTCCTCTTCCGAAAACCACTCCCGCCACTCGCCGGTTCGACCACTTCGATTAAACCTCGCCGCCCCCTGCCTCCCGGTCGATTCCGTTTCCCGTTTCTGCTCCGCGTCGAATTCCCGCCGCACCGGCAGCGCCATCCCGGTGAACTCCCCGATCCTTGCGAGTTCCGATCCATCCAGCATCCCGTCGTATGAAACCCGCAGCGCGTTCCGCGTCTCGAACGGCCCCTCGAAAGCCGCCCACTCCCGCGCCCAATCACGGACCATCCCCGTTTCCAGCAGCCGCGCGAGCGCCGCCTTGTCCGGCGTCTCTCCGATGTCCGCGAGAAACTCCTGAAACTCCACAGGCCGCGGCCCCAGCGCCGGCTCCGTCGGCCAATAATAGCGCAGATAAAAGTAGCGGCTCACCACCGTGTCGCGAAAATCCCGGTGCATCGTCAGCAGTCGCAGCTCCGGCAACTCCGCGCAAACCGCGTCGAACTCCGCAGACGGCACATCGTGCGTCTTGAACACCTTCACCCCCGATTGTGCCCGCAGGAAATCCCGCAGCCGCCCCGCCGCCGCCGGGTCGCATGGCCCTTCAAGACCAAAGCCCAGGACCAGACCGTCCACATACACCGCCCGCGAACCCGTCATTTCCGAAAGCAGCCGCGTCAGCCAGGTCGAGCCGCAGCGTTGCGCAGTGGAAACGATGAACGTCATATCCTGCGGTATTCATTTCCTTCAAACTGCGCGCAAAATTCATAATCCAGCCTACATGGATGATGCGCACAAAGCGACCGCACCACGTTCACATCATAGTGAACCCACGTCTGCAATTCCCCGCGCATCCCAAAGTGAGGAAAGAGCGTGTGCTTGAGCATCTTTTCATCAAATCCATACATAAACCAATGCCCGCCCCAGCCGAAAGTGTGCGAGCCGATTGGCGTATTGTATCGCGTATCCCGGTCCTCATCCGTTTCCCGATGCGGAAATTTCCCCGCCGTGATTCGGTGCCGTCTGTGCGCCATGAAATTCACCATCACATCCCGCATACAAAAGGTGCTCATTCCCGGACGAAACCCCACGATTCCACCCAGCGCCGGCGCATAATTCAGCGGGCTCCCCACCGGGTCCGAGTTTCGAATCAGAAAATGGTCGCCGTAGTTTGCCATATATCGGCCAAACACCTTTCTTCCATTTGCAAACGCGAAAATGTGCCGCTTCCGCGAAGCCAACGCGTCGTCAATATCCATGACAAAGGCCACCTCTAGCGACTTGTCATCGAAAGCCAGATACCGCCACGACATTCCGGGTCCCGCGCCCACCGAGTTTGCCCGCATCACAAATATTTCCACCCGCTCGCCCGCCGCCAAAAGCACCGGCACGAGATACTCCAACTGCTTCTCCAAATGCACGCGCAGCTTCCACTCCCGCAGCTCGCCATCCCTCGAAAAGTCCCCAACCAGCGCCAGCAGACCGCCGACGTACCTTGCATACCACGCCGATGACGCATCGCGATGCTCGATGCTCCCATATTGATTCACAAACTGATTGTCCGCCTTCTGGCAGTACAGGCTCACCGTGATCGCCTTCGCAAACTGCGGTAATTCGTTCACCCTTCGTTCCACCGCAAACATCGCCACAAGGTCCGACTTTTCCAAATCGCGCACCCTCGCCGCCAGTTCATCGAGCGGGAAAATGCGATACATCTCCCCATAACTCCGCACCGTGTCATCGAACAAGTGCATCACCCCGCAGACCTCTCACCCCGTGCGCTGCGGGAGGCTGGGGAGCCAAACCAGTTGTTCCCCCCAGAATCCGGCCCAGTCATCCCCA